>JAHJSN010000053.1 GCA_018830445.1 Alphaproteobacteria bacterium
AACCATTGTTTTCGCTAGTGGCCTTCATGTCTCGCCGAAATCGTCAGCGGTTGCGGCCAGCACACCGATTTAGGCGAGACAGGCCACTAGTGTTCTGGATCAAACATTTGATTCCCGGGTGGAGGTCGTCAAATGTTTGTGAATCCAGAACACAATCAAAAGGTTGCCTAGTCTTCTGGGCTGAGTGTTCCGGGCTGACTTTCAGGTTCCCGGCAGGGAACCATATGTCAGAGTCGGAGCACTAGCGGCAATTCTTCAGCCGTTGCCATCGCGGACGTCGTCACGCGGTGGATCTCTAAAGCAGGTCATCCTCGACATCGTTGACCGAATAGCCAAGCTTCTCCAGTCCCTCTTCGAGGTAGTCGCTCAACAGCGGCATACCCAGTAGATACTCCGAGGTCTTGTTCACCGCCTCGTCGCGGGCCGTTGCAATCGCCTCGTCCAATTCGTCGACCTCAAACGTGCCCCGGCCGATCCAGGCCAGCGCAACCAGACTCACCTGCTCGTCATCATTGAGCGCCTCGATAAACGAAGCGACCTCCTGGAACACCGCATCATCGGCGAAACTCTCCAGGATCGACGCGGGATCTTCATCGGCATCCCCCTCGTCGGGAGAATTGTCCCATGCCGCAACCTTGGCATCGAACTCCCGCGCCTGAATAATAACGTGCGCAACCTTCTCCGGGGCGATTTCAAGCGGCATGGCAGGCGGTCCTCTTCAACATTCTTCCCAGTGACACGCGAAAACAGTAATTCCGGCCCTGGGCAACTGCAATCGCACTCAGGCAAGTTCGGCGCGAATGGCCCGGAACACGTCCTGGAACATCTGCGCGGTGAGCCTGCGGGTATTCGTGTTGTACCGCGAACAATGGTAGCTGTCATAAAGGCATGGGCCTTCGGCCAGCAGATGCCGGTTCCCATGACCGAATGGGTATGTCGACTGTGGCAGTCCGAGCGACTTCAGGGTTTGATCGTGCGCAATCCGCCCCAGCGCGACGATTACCTTGAGATTTGGCAGGCACGCGATCCGTGCGGTCAGGAACTGGCGGCACTGATTGATTTCCGCCGTCGTCGGCTTGTTTTCCGGCGGCGCGCATCGCACCGCGTTCGACACCATGCAATCGACGAGTTCGAACCCATCATCGATCCGGGCCCCATACGTACCGCGCGCGAAACCGAACTCCGACAGTGTCGCGTAGAGAAGATCCCCCGCGTAGTCCCCCGTGAATGGACGCCCGGTCCGGTTGGCGCCCATCCGCCCGGGTGCAAGCCCGACAATCAACAGGCGCGCATCCTGCGGCCCGAATGACGGCACGGCACCATTGAACCAGTTCGGTTCAGCCGAGGCGTTGGTTTCGCGGTATTCCACAAGTCGCGGACAAAGATTGCATAATGCTGGTGCTTCGCCACGACAATTGAATGAATTCATTACTGAACCCAGCCCGGCTCGGAAAGGAAGAATTGCAATAGTCGCCAGCGCCCGAATTCAAATGGAAATCCGGCAAGGGCCTGGAACTCCGAATTGCGCAGCGGAACAGATTTCAAGACGCCATTTCGGATCAAAGGCCTTCACAGTGCCGCGCTTTACACCTGGACGACTGGCCCGTCATTCGACCGCGACACCCCGGCAATCCCGAAATCCTTGCCGGGTGAATTTTCTGCCGGCGGCGATCGCCGCCGCTCCAACTCAAAGATCTTCGTCGCCTTCGAATTCATCCGCGCTTTCGAAGGGTACCGGCTCGGCGATGGCACGCTGGCCGGCCGGCGGACGCGAATACCGCTCACGCTGCTGCACCGGAGCACGTCCGCCTTCCCGGGCGATCTGCGCTTCAAGGTCGGCGAGATCGACGAACTGATCCGCTTGCCTGCGCAGCTCGTCGGCCACCATCGGCGGCTGGGTCTGCAGCGTCGAGACGACACTCACCCTGCGGCCTTTTTCCTGTAGCGCGGCAACCAGCGAGCGGAAGTCGCCATCACCCGAAAACAGCACGATATGATCGAGACTATCGGCCAGGCGCATGGCATCGACAGTCAATTCGATATCCATGTTCCCTTTGACCTTGCGGCGGCCCGCGGAGTCCGTGAATTCCTTGGTCGGTTTCGTCACCATCGTATAGCCGTTGTAGTCCAGCCAATCGATCAACGGACGAATTGAGGAATATTCCTGGTCTTCGGCCAGCGCGGTATAATAAAGCGCCCGGACAAGCTGGCCCTTTTTCCGGAAATGCTCCAGAAGCCTTTTGTAATCTATATCGAAGCCGAGGGATTTAGAAGTTGCGTATAAATTAGCGCCATCAATAAAAAGGGCAATTCTTTCATTCGGATAGACGAACATTTCTTCAATTCCTTCGGACATGTGCCGGATATACTATTTCGAAATAAGCAAACCGGTATTAGGTTAATCGGCCGAGCTGCCGGTATTTTTCTGGGCTGAGTGCCAATGGAGCATGCGTGAGCCCGCCAAAACCGAACTACATCGTTGTTGCTCCAGCGCTTTGCAGGCAGTCATACGGATCGCATCCTTGAGACTGCAATGTAAAAAGCAATTCCCGAGACGATTTTAAGTGTGGCACGGTGCCGCAATCCCTAAATAAACTTGCGCAACCGAGACTTTTTCATTGCACAGACGGGGCGCATACCCCGCTTAATACACATAGCACACTCTGCCGAAGTTATAACAATAGCTCTGTTCAAGCTATATGAATTTCTCAATCGTGAACAACAATATGACCATAGCCTTGCGGCTGAATTAACCAGGAGTTACTCCCTCGACACGCCGGAATTTCTACGGGTTTCAGCGTTCCCGACGAGGCATTCGAAAGCAGGATCAGTTCGTTTCGCGCCGCGAATTCCGACGCAGCCGGATGTCGGTAGTAAAGCTGGTCAAAAAACACGCCTGGGTGGAAACAGGTGAGTTTCGCAGCGCAACTGATCGCGACACGCCTCTAGTGTTCTGGATCAAACATTTGAGTCCCGGGTGGAGGTCGTCAAATGTTTGTGAATCCAGAACACAATCAGAAGGTTGCCTAGTGTTCCGGGCTGACATTCAGGTTCCCGGCAGGGAACCATATGTCAGAGTCGGAACACTAGCATAATTACATTCTAAATCATGCACTTAGCTCTGGATTCGCGAACCTGACGCCGGGCGATCAACACCACAAACAGCCGACCAGTAGAGAGATCCAGACTCGCACTTGGGAACCATCTGTCAGAGCCGGAACACGAGGTCGATCATCCTTAATCGTACTTCCGGCAGGCGTTCGCCCTTTGGGGTGAACAAATGCTTTTCCAGGAAGAAGCCGATCAGGTCGAAGCCCTGCCTCACATCTTCCAGCCGCACGTCTCCTGCTCGTCCTTTGATAAGAAAACCAGGTAATGGCAACAAGACATTCTTATAAGGCTCGCCCGCGGAGGCGGATACCGCGCGCCCCGACTTCGGCGAAACATATGTCAATTGGTCGTTGCTGCCGGTGGCGGCACACTCTTCCAAATCCAATCCGTACCCCAGTTCATCGAGCAACGCCATTTCCCAACGGACCATCAATACCGGCCAGACATCTACATCATCGAGAAATCCCAGGACGAACATGGTGACTTCATAAAGACTGGAGTGTGCATCCCGTTCTGGCAAAAGCCGCAAAAGCGAGCACATCGAGGACAGCGCAGCAAGTCTTGCAGGATCATCCATTGCGCTCGCCGCATACCCGCGCTGCAATTCCATGCGAAAATTGCCCAGGTGTTCGGAAAGCCGGGCCGACCATTTCACCTCGACGTGATTGCCAATTTGTAGAACCGGCCGCATTTGCCGCGAGCGCCCGCCCCTGACGAGGCCCAAAACGCGGCCATGCGCACGAGTGAACACCTCGGCGATCGCCGAGGTTTCACCGTGTTGCCTGACCGAGATGACGATGCCTTCGTCTGTCCATTCCATGTCACGGACCAGTTATGCAGATCGCTCACCGATTCGCACCAGGAACGAGACTCACACCTCCACGTCTTCACTTCCGGGAGGCTTGGTCGGAGGCGGGGCTTTCTGCTTGATGGTACACGGTGCGCCGTGCGCCACGCACTCATGGAACCCATTCCGCGAAACGCACTTCAACACCTTGCTGTTGGCGATCCTCCAACTGGGATGTTCAATCCCCGCCTTCTTGGCCTTTTCGACCCAGTCCAGCAATGCGCGGCGCTTGGCATTCTGCTCGGACCGGTCCTTGATGACCGAACTCGTGACATGCGGCAGGCACACGCGAACCGCCGCAAGCACCGCTCCCGGATTGCTGCAAACAAGCAAACCACCAGCGATCAACGTCGCGCAAATCGATGCATAAACCGAAGAATACTGTCTCATGTCGGCTGCAACCTCCCCGAAACGAAGGCTGTCCGGTTTTCTGGATCGGACGTTTGGTACCCGGTATCGATCGTCAATATCTCTATGATTTCAGACCAGAAATGGCGGTCTGTGTGTGGTGCCTCAAGAGGTCGTTCCCGGTCAGCCCGAGGCGGATTTGGGTCGCTTTCCAGTGAACCCTCGCGGACCTTAGCGAGGATACGATCAAGACAGCATGCGCAGAAAACCGCGCAAATCCGTCCCGGCAGAATGGATCCATTTGAGTTGATCAGGCTCTCGGTCAGGGTTCCGGGCGGACGTTTAGGAGCCAATGGTCAGGGTCGGGACACTGGAATATACCGATCCACCGGGCAGAAGCCAGTATATGACTAATCCTTGGGAAAGCTCAAACCCAGATCGCGGTAACGCTCCGGATCGTTGCCCCACCCCTCTCGCACCTTGACGAACAAGAACAGGTGAACCGGCCGCTCGACGATTCCCTGCAGGTCCTTGCGCGATTCGCTTGAGACTTGCTTGACTGTCCGGCCGCCCTTGCCGAGCACGATACTCTTCTGGCTGTCCCGCTCGACGTAGATGGTCTGTTCGATGCGCACCGACTTGTTGCGCAACTCTTTCCAGTCGGTCGTCTCGACGGTGATCGAATAGGGCAATTCATCGTGCAGCAGGCGATAGATCTTTTCGCGCGTAATCTCGGCGGCGAGCAACCTCATTGGAACATCCGAAATGTCGTCTTCCGGATAATGCCACGGCCCCTCCGGCACCATTTCGGCAAGGTATGTCTTGAAATCCTCGATCCCGCTCAGATTGAGCGCCGAGATCATGAAAACGCGCTCGAAGGCTATTCGCTCCGAAAGCTCTGAAGCGAGTTTCAACAAGCGCCCTTTGTCGTTCACCCGGTCGACCTTGTTCAACAGCAAAACCAGCCGCGCATTGCCAACGGTCTTCAGCTTGTCGAGGATCCGCGCAACATCCTCATCGATGCCGCGCGCGGCGTCGACGATCATTGCGATGACATCGGCTTCGCCGGCCCCGCCCCAGGCAGCCTCGACCATCGCCCTGTCGAGCCGGCGCTTGGGTGAGAAGATACCCGGCGTATCGACGAACACGAGCTGGCTGTCGCCTTCCATGGCGATTCCGCGCACCGCCATCCGCGTCGTCTGCACCTTGTGACTGACGATCGTAACCTTCGCCCCGACCATCGCGTTGACGAGCGTCGACTTGCCGGCGTTGGGTGCACCTATGACGGCGATGAATCCGCACCGGGTTTGCCGGCCGTGTCCGCCCTCGCCGCCATCGTTATCGACGCCGCCCGGCCGGTTCTGCACCGGTTCTCCGTCGGCATCGCGATTGGTGTTCATGGTGTCATTTCTCCGCCCACAGCCGTTCACGCTTCAAGATAGCGTCGGCTGCGCTTTGTTCCGCGATGCGTTTCGATGGACCCTCACCACGCTCAGGCTCAAATCCGGAAACCCGTACCTCCGAAACAAACACCGGCGCGTGATCGGGACCCGATCGCTCGATTTCGATGTAAAGCGGCAGCGGCAAGCCGCGCCCCTGCGCCCATTCCTGCAATGCCGACTTTGGATCCTGCACCTGCGCGGGAAGTTCACCGCTGATCGGACCCCACAATCCGCGCACCACGCTTCGCGCGGCTGCAAAACCGCTGTCGAGGAAAACCGCCGCCAGCAACGCTTCCATCGCATCGGCAAGGATCGTATCCTTGTCGCGGCCGCCGCTGTCGTCCTCGCTGTCCGACAGGATCAAATAGTCGCCGAGCTGCAACTTGCGTGCAATCAGAGCGCAAGTCTCCCGGCGTACCAGTTGGTTGAACTTCTTGGCCAGCTGCCCTTCCCGGGCTTCCGGCATCAGCTCGCCGAGAAGTTCCGCCACTGCAAGCCCGAGCACGCGGTCGCCGATGAATTCGAGCCGCTCGTTATCTCGATCCGTGATTTTCGCACCGCGCGCGCTTGAATGGGTGAGCGCCCGCTCCATCAGCACACCGTTCTTGAAGCGGTAGTCGAGCGCCCCTTCCAATTCGGCGAGCGGGCGCACTTTCACCATGTCGGCACCTGAAATGTTTCGGCAAAGAGCCTATCGCCCATCTGACCGCACTTAATCGACAAGCTTGAAAATGCGATCCCAGCGCACGTCGAATGGCCAGGTCCAGGGACTGGTCCAATGGAAAGCGGTATCGTCGTCGACCGCCGCCGAGAAAAAGATGATCTCCGCCCGGCCGATCAGGTTCTGGTAGGGAACATATCCTACATCCCACGTCGCCCTGCTGTCCGTCGAGTTATCGCGGTTGTCGCCCATCATGAAATAGTGGCCCTCGGGGACCTTGTAGGGGCCGACATTATCGAAGAAGCCGTTGCTTTCGGCATCGAGCACCATGTAGCTTTTTCCGCTCGGCAGCGTTTCAACGTATTTTTTGACCTTGCGCACCGGGCCGCCGTTGCTCGGCGGAACGTAAAAACCGGCCTCCTTCCTCGGCAGGGCTTCCCCGTTGAGATAAACGACGCCGCCGCGCACCTGGATTTCATCGCCAGGCAAGCCAATCACGCGCTTGATGTAATCGGTGGCATTGTCACGCGGCAGCTTGAACACGACAACGTCGCCGCGCTCCGGCTGGCCGGCGAACACCCGCCCCTCGAACAGGTTCGGACCGAATGGAAACGAATACCGGCTGTAGCCATAGGAGAGCTTGGAAACGAACAGATAGTCGCCGATCAGCAGCGTATCCTTCATCGAGCCGGAAGGAATGTTGAAGGGCTGGTAGAAGAAGATGCGCACGACCATCGCAATCGCCAGCGCTTGCAGGACGATCTTGATCATCTCCCACCAGCCGCTCTCGCTAGTCTTGGCCACGTTCGTATCCGTGCTCATTCAGCATCCTCGAAACTGCGCCCCGTTACCCCTCGAAGGCGAAAAAACATCCGCCCGCTATAACCCTTAAGGCGTTGCGCTGCAAATCTCTAAAACCGGGAAACTTAAGAACCCTGAGCCATAACCAATTTCCAGAATGCCGCCTGATATTCCCGTAATTGTGGCCCTACCGGCCATCGCCTTCAATTCTCAGCGCCGAAATGATGACGATGGCTTGCGCCATCGGGTGGTCGTCCGTAAGCGTCAAATCGATCCTGGCTTGCATACCAGGCGGGACCAGATTGCCCAGATGCCTTGCCGCCCCGCCCGTCAAACTGAGTGTCGGCCGGCCCGAAGCCAGATTGACCACCCCGATATCGCGCCAGTAGACGCCGTGCCGGAAGCCCGTGCCAAGCGCCTTGGAACAGGCCTCCTTGGCGGCAAATCTCTTGGCATAGGACGCCGCCCGCGTCCGCAGCCTGCGCTCCGAGCGCTGCCGCTCCATGTCGGTGAACACCCGTTGCAGGAACCGCTCGCCGAACCGATCGAGCGTCTTCTCGATACGCCGGATATCGATCAGATCATTGCCCAGTCCGAGGATCATCGTACGCCCCCTACCTTACGTGCAGTCTTGGTTCGCCTGACTTTGGCTGTGGCCGCCGGGACAGGTGTGAAACTTCAAGCTTCCCGTCGAGCCTGCGCCATAAGCGCGCGCATGTGCTGAACCGCAGCGGTCAATCCGCCGAATATGGCTTCTCCGATCAGGAAATGCCCGATGTTGAGCTCGACAATCTGAGGTAATCTCGCAACCGCCTTCACCGTATTGTAGGTGAGCCCGTGGCCTGCGTGAACCTCAAGCCCCGCCGCCATGGCAAGCTCGGCCCCTGCGCTGAGACGCTCCAATTCGCGGGCAACGCCGGCAACATCGTCTGCCAGAGCCTTCTCGCAATAGGCACCGGTGTGCAGTTCGACGATATCGGCTCCGAGTCTGGCGGACAGTTCGATGACTGTCGGGTCGGCCTCGATGAACAGCGACACCCGAATACCTGTCGCCTTCAACTGGTCGATGACACCTTCCAGATGGCCGGCCCCGCCGCTGACATCGAGGCCGCCTTCTGTTGTCCGCTCCTCGCGCCGTTCCGGCACCAGACAGCATGCATTCGGAACGTGCCGCAACGCGATCGCCACCATTTCGTCGGTCGCGGCCATTTCCAGATTGAGAGGACGCGTCAGTTCGCCCTTGAGGCGTGCGATATCGCTATCGGAAATGTGCCGCCGGTCCTCGCGTAGATGTGCGGTTATTCCGTCCGCGCCGCCCTCGATTGCAATATGAGCCGCCCGCAGCGGATCAGGATGGCGCCCACCGCGCGCATTGCGGATGGTCGCCACGTGATCGATGTTGACGCCCAGACGCAAACCTTCCAACTGCTCGCCCGTGCCGGTCGTCTTAATCATGAGTATGTCGGATCATAGCTCGCGAGCAACGCTCCCAAGGGGTAACTGCTGTCATAGCCGGCCCCCCTGCGCTTGCGCGCTTGATAGGTTGTTGCCGCCCGCCTGGTAGCAAAATAGATTACCGCGCCGATGGCAATCCCCACCGGCAGGCTGCCGATCAGCATCGGCTTCACCACCGGCCATAAAATGGCGAACGCCGCCCCCACCATCCCGGGAGAAAATTCGCTGACACTTTGCCACAACTCGGCAAACTGCACTTGCAATGCGGTCTGATCGAGCCCGCCGGGAACACCCAGCATGTAGCTGCCGGTCGCGAACGTTGCCGGCCAGATGACCGCCCAGACGATCGGGTTGCCAAAAAATGTGCCGAGCATCGCGGCGGTAAAGCTTGCCCGGAGAACAAGCGCCAGCAGACCCGCCACCGCCATTTGCAGCCCCACCAGCGGCGTCACCGACGCAAATACGCCGATCGCACAGCCGAACGCCAGCTGATGCGGCGTCGCCCGCACCCTCATAAGGCGCAAGAGAATGTAGCGCAGCGAGCGCTCCCACGAGTGCCGCGGCCACACGAGCACCCGCAATTGCTCCGACAACGTCGGCGGCATGCGCCGATCGAATAGCATCTATCAGGCCCCCCGGCCTACGATTGCGACCCTATCGCGGTCATTAGTGTTCAAACACCTATTCAAAAACGCGTTCGGCATTATTGACCACGCCTTTCGACTTGAGACCGGCAAGAATGTGGTTCAAGTGATCTAGATCCCACACCTCCACCTCGATCAGCATTTCGGTGAAATCCCGGCGACGCTGCACCATCCGGACCTCATCGATGTTGCCATCCGCCTCCCCGATTAGCTGGGCGATATCGGCCAGACTGCCCGGCGCATTGAGCGCCGTGACCTTGATCTTTGCAGGAAAGCGTTCCGGATTGTTAGGATCTATATCCCAGGTGACATCGATCCAGTTTTCATGTTCGAAACCCATCAATTCGGGCGAATGTATCTGGAAGATGCGGATTCCGTCTTCCTTCGTCAAGACGCCCACAATGCGGTCTCCTGGCACAGCTCCCCCGTCCGCGTAGGAAACGGGAATATCGCCTCTGAGCCCGCGAATCGGAATGCTTGAACCGGCCGTAGCCTGAACGCCCGGATCGTCGCCAGACATGCGGAATTTCAACCCCATGACCTTGGACAGGTTGAACCAGCCCTCCTGGCCGCGTGCCCGATGATGCCTGTTTCTTGGTTTATAATTCGGTAACGGCTTCTCCAGATCGGCCTTCGGCAAGGCAGCTTTTACGACATCGCGCGCCGGGATTTCATTGCGCGCCACACTCGCCAGAATATCGTCGAGTGATTTTGAACCCGCAGCCAGCCGCGGCAATGCGGAAGCAAGGCGCGCTTCCGTCATTTCTTCGCCGTAGCGTTTGAATTCTGCTGATACGAGACGCCGCCCGAGTTCTGCGTATTGCGAGCGAATGGAATCCCGCACGAACCGCCTGATCGCCCCGCGCGCGCGCCCCGTTACCGCAATCGCTTCCCATGCCGCCGGCGGTGTCGCCGTCTTCGAGGTCACGATACGTACCTCATCGCCGTTTCTGAGCCGGGTATCCATCGGCACCTGACGCCCGTTGACGAAAGCCGAATGCGCCTGATTTCCGACATCGGTATGCACTGCATAGGCAAAATCGATCGGCGTCGCCCCATGCGGCAGCGCGATCAGACGTCCGTTGGGCGTGAAACAGAACACCTGGTCCTGAAACAACTCGAGCTTTGTATGTTCCAGGAATTCTTCCGAGTTCGATCCTTCGAGAAGCGTCTCCACCAGTTGGCGCAACCACGCATAGGGTCCGTGCTCCTGGTCGAGCCCGGGGGCAGACATCTTCTCCGACCCCAGGTCCTTGTAGACCGCGTGCGCCGCCACGCCGTATTCGGCGATATCATGCATCTTCTGGGTTCTGATCTGCAGCTCGATCCTTTGATGCTGCGGGCCAAGAACCGTCGTGTGCAGCGACCGGTAGCCGTTACCCTTGGGCGTTGAAACGTAGTCCTTGAACCGCCCCGGCACCTGCCGCCAGGTCGTGTGGATGACCCCGAGGACGCGGTAGCAGTCCTGCGCATCGTCCACGATCACCCGGAAGCCGTAGATATCCGAAAGCTTCTCCAGGCTGATCTGCTTGTTCTCCATCTTGCGCCAGACGGAGTAGGCTTTCTTTTCCCGACCCTTGACTTGCGCCACAATGCCGACGTCGGCGAGTTTCACCTCCAAAGCCAGGGTAATTTCGTTGATCAGCCGCTGGTTCTTCGACCTGAGCTGCTCAAGCTTGTTGGAAACCGTCTCGTAGGCTTCCGGATTGAGCCATCGGAAGGCCAGTTCCTCCAGTTCATCGCGCATCGCCTGTATGCCCATGCGCCCTGCCAGCGGCGCATAGATATCGAGCGTCTCCTGGCAGGTGCGCCGGCGGCTCGACTCGCGCTTGTGCTCGACGGTGCGCATGTTGTGCAGGCGGTCTGCGAGCTTGACGAGCAACACCCGGATGTCGCTTGAAATCGCCACCAGAAGCTTGCGGAAATTTTCGGCCTGTTCGGCCTTCTTGGACACCAGATCGAGTTTCTTGATCTTCGTCAGGCCGTCGACCAGCGCACCGATCTCCTTGCCGAAGAGCTGATCGATCTCGGTCCGGGTCGCGTCGGTGTCCTCGATGACGTCATGCAACAGCGCGGTGACGATGGTCGCGTCGTCGAGTTTCAGGTCGGTCAGGATCGCCGCAACTTCGAGCGGGTGTGAAAAGTATGGGTCCCCGTTGGCCCGTTCCTGATGATTGTGTGCCTTCATGGCGTACACGTAGGCGCGGTTCAGCAGCGCCTCATTGGCCTGCGGATCGTAACTCAGCACTCGCTCGACCAGTTCGTACTGGCGCATCATGGCGGCTCTACCCGTGAGGAAGAAGGAACGGATCGGGCAATAATCTTACGCAGGGATCGGACTCTATTGCTACATTCCCTTTTAGAGATAAGAGCGGCGAACAACCGCACAAGCCCTAAGGCGGCCCATTGATGAGTGGCCGCAATGGCGACGGCGATACCATGCGCACCAACCCCAATCGCCCAACAAAAAGCCGGCGCTGACGAGCGCCGGCCAATGAACCTGGTAACCATGCCGACCGCTTTTCCTGCAGCGGGTTCAGCGGCTACCGCGATCGCGCGGGTTGTTGCCGATTTGCGCCGACGGTTCGGTCGGCGTCATGCTTTCCAGACCGCGCAGCAGCTGCTCTTCGGTCAGCACGTCGATCTGCGTATCGCTGGAATGGTCGTCGCGGCCAAGCATCGGCAGGCGGCGCTCGCTTTGCACGACAGGCGCAGCACCTGCTTCCGGCTCGTCGACCTCGACGTTCTTCTGCAGCGAATGGATCAGGCCCTCGCGCATGTCTTCGGTCTGCACCGTTTGCTCGGCGATTTCGCGCAATGCGATAACCGGGTTCTTGTCGCGCTCGGCATCCACCGTGATCGCGCTGCCACCGGAGATGGCTCGGGCGCGGTGCGCGGCCAGAAGCACCAGTTCGAAGCGGTTTTCGACCTTGTCGACGCAATCTTCCACCGTGACGCGTGCCATGTCGCAAGCAACCTTTCTAGACTAGAGTTGTCGGGAACAGCGGGTCTTCGGCCATCCGCTCGGGTCCGCGGGTAAGAACATTACCGCCCACTTTGTCAAGCCGCTTCTTAGCGGAATTCGTGCGGCGTTGCAACATCGCCTGCACATCGCGACAATTCAAACCCTGGCGGCCCGACTGTTGCCTGCGGAGCACGCGTTGCAGATGCTACACTAATCAGCATCCATTCATTCAATGGCACGCGCCAGCCTGCGCCGTGTTGGCATAATCAGCCAACACAAGCCGCTGCGGTGTTGGCATTATCACCCAACACAAGCCTGTGCAGTGTTGGCATTATGTGGCCTCGCGGCACTTGAGCGGCAACCTTCACCGCAGTAACCGAAGTCCATGAGCGACAAACCGATTCTCCCCGGCAAGGGCCCCATCGAGCCCGTCCCCCTGCGCCAGGCGCTCGAAGAGCGCTATCTGGCCTACGCCTTGTCCACCATCATGGGCCGGGCGCTGCCCGACGTGCGTGACGGCCTCAAGCCGGTTCACCGCCGCATTCTTTATGCGATGCGCGAACTGAAGCTGCACCCGGATTCAGCCTACAAGAAATGCGCCAAGATCGTCGGCGAGGTGATGGGTAACTATCACCCCCACGGCGACCAGGCGATTTACGACGCGCTCGTGCGCCTCGCCCAGGACTTCATGGTCCGTTATCCGCTGGTCGACGGCCAGGGCAATTTCGGCAACATCGACGGCGATAGCGCCGCCGCCATGCGTTATACCGAAGCCCGACTCGCTCCGACCTCGTCGCTGCTTCTGGAAGCGATCGACGAGAATACCGTCGATTTCAAGCCGACCTACGACGGGTCGAACATGGAACCCGTCGTGCTTCCCTCGGCGTTCCCCAACCTGCTCGCCAACGGATCTTCCGGCATCGCCGTCGGCATGGCGACCAACATCCCGCCGCACAACGCCGAAGAACTGTGCAACGCACTCCTTCACCTGATCAAGCACCCCAACGCCACGACCCAGAAACTGGTCGAGTTCATCCCCGGACCGGATTTTCCGACCGGCGGCGTCCTCGTTGAACCGCGCGAACAGATCCTGGAGGCCTACGAAACCGGTCGCGGCGGCTTCCGCTTGCGCGCCAAGTGGGAAAAGGAAGACCTCGGGCGCGGCGGCTACCAGGTCGTCATCACCGAAATTCCCTATCAGGTACAGAAATCGAAACTCGTCGAGCGGATCGCCGAACTGCTGAGCGAGCGCAAACTGCCTCTGCTCGGCGACGTCCGCGATGAATCGGCCGAAGAGGTCCGTCTCGTCATCGAGCCCAAGAGCCGCGTCGTCGACCCGCTCATCCTGATGGAAAGCCTGTTCAAGCTGACCGACCTCGAAGTCCGCTTCGGGCTCAACATGAACGTCCTCTCCGCCGGCCAGATCCCGAGCGTCTTGTCGTTGCGCGAAGTGCTGCGCCAGTGGCTTGAGCACCGTATCGACGCTCTCATCCGCCGCTCCGAGCACCGCCTGAAGAAAATCGAGCATCGCCTTGAAGTGCTCGACGGCTACCTGATTGCCTACCTCAACATCGACGAGGTGATCCGCATCGTCCGTTTCGAGGACGACCCCAAACAGGCGCTGATCGAGCGCTTCAAGCTCAGCGACGTCCAGGTAGAAGCCATCCTGAACCTGCGCTTGCGCGCCTTGTCGAAACTCGAAGAAGTCCAGATCCGCACCGAGCACGACCGGCTTTCCAAGGAACGCAACGAGCTGCTTGCCCTCCTCGAATCGGAAGACCTTCAGTGGCAGCACGTCGCCGATGAAGTGAAGAAGACTCGCGAACTCTATTCCAAGAAGACCGATATCGGCCGCCGCCGCTCCTCCTTCGGCGAGGAGCCCGACATCGAGATCGATCTCGAACAAGCCTTCGTCGAAAAGGAGCCGGTAACCATCGTCCTGTCCGAAAAGGGCTGGGTGCGCGCCATCAAGGGCCACGCGAGCGACCTCAAGCGCGTCGACTTCAAACAGGGCGACCAGCTGAAGCGCGCCTTCCACGCGCACACCACCGACAAGATCGTCCTGTTCACCACCAGCGGCAAATTCTACACCCTTGAAGCAAGCCAGCTTCCCGGCGGCCGCGGCCACGGCGAACCCGTCCGCCTGATGGTCGACGTCGACGACAATCACGACATCATTACCGCATTCGTCCACCAGCCGGGCCGCAAGCTCCTCGTCGCCTCGACGGCCGGCTACGGCTTCGTCGTCCCCGAAGACGAAGTGATCGCCTCCACCCGCAAGGGCAAGCAGGTCCTCAACATCTCCGAGCCCGACGAAGCCCGCCTCGTCGTACCCGTCCACGGCGACTACATCGCCACCGTCGGCGAGAACCGCCGCATGCTGGTGTTCACGGTTGAGGAAATCAATGAGATGGGGCGCGGCAAGGGTGTCATCCTGCAGCGCTTCAAGGATGGCGGACTGGCCGACGCGCGGACCTTCGATTCCGAAGCAGGCCTGACCTGGGTCGATAGCGCCGGCCGCACCTTCACCCTGTCGCTCGGCGACCTTGAGGACTGGATCGGCGCCCGCGCCCAGGCCGGTCGCAACGTACCGCCCCGTTTCCCGCGCTCGACCTCGTTCGGTCCGGTATTCGACAACTTGGCCGGCTAGTGTGGCGTCGCGCCTTAATTGACCTGTTGGTGCCGCACAGGAGTTGTCAATTGAGGCGCGCTGAACGCCACACTAAGCCATTGTTTTCGCTAGTGGCCTTCATGTCTCGCCTAAATCGTCAGCGGTTGCGGC
>JAHJSN010000054.1 GCA_018830445.1 Alphaproteobacteria bacterium
GCTGTTCGGCTAGCGGTTCCCATCACCCAGGGCCCGCAGAGGACTACCATCGATACGCAGACGGGCACCTCCAAGTCATCGACCGGCTACCACCCCGGCCAACAGCGCCGTCATGGCGCTACGCGCCATGCCTGGCGCACAAACCAAAAAAGGCCCCGCGAACGAGGCCTTTTGCAGTGTCTTAAGAACCGTCGGGTGGTCACGTCAGTGCTTGACGCGGGCCCAGATGCGCTTCTTGGCGAAGTAGAGCAGAAGCGTGGTGATGAGAAGATATAGCATCACCGTCCAACCGAGCTTCTTGCGTTCGTTCAGTGAGGGATCGGCAGCCCAGGCGAGGAAAGCGGTGACGTCCTTGGCGTTCTGCTCAAGGGATGCCTTGGCGCCTGCGTTCTCCTGGTACTCAACCGCGCCGCCTTCCGGGATCGGCTGCACCATCGCGATCTGGTGACCGGGGAAGTGGGTGTTGTAGTTCATGCCCTCGGAGAGGTGGAAGCCTTCGGGGGCTTCCTTGTAGCCGGTGAGCAACGCGTAGATGTAGTCCGGGCCGCCCTCGGCGTAGCCGGTCAGGACGTCGCGGACCATCATCGGCACGTGGATATACCAGGCGGCTTCGTTATGGACGTTGCGCGCACGTGCAATCAGCGAGAGATCCGGCGGATAAGCCCCATTATGGATGGAGCGGGCTTCCTGCTCGTTCTTGAAGGGGCCCTTGACCTTGTCGGAGAGCTTCGGCTCGCGCTCGAACATTGCGCCTTCATCGTTCGGGCCGTCGGTAATCTTGTTGGGCCATTCGGCGGCGAGCGCCTTGACGGCCTCCTCGTCGAATTCAGGACCACCCGGCTGCACGAGATTGCGGAACTTGACCCGTTCGAGAGCATGGCAGGACGCGCAGACATCCTTGTAGACCTGGAAGCCGCGGCGCAACTGATTGCGGTCGTACTGGCCGCCCATGCCGGAGAAACTCCAGTCGTGGCGCTCGAAGTGGATCGCTTCACCGCCGCCGGCGGCGAGCGCCGGCCCTTGAGCGAATGCCATTGCGGCAGCCGCGACAAGGGCAATGCGGAGGGTCGTAACGTGTCGTGTGGCGTTCATTTTTGTTGTCCCTCTCGCTCAATGGGCGTCAGCGGAAGTCGACTTTTTCGACGACTTGCCGAGTACCGCTTCGGTGATCGAGCCCGGCATCCTGCTTGGCGTTTCCATGGCGCCGACGATGGGCATGACGATCAGGAAGTGGGCGAAGTAGTAGGCGGTGAAGATACGCGCCCAGAAGACGTAGATGCCTTCGGCCGGCTTCGATCCGAGATAGCCCAGAGCGAGGCAGGCGATCACGAACAGCCAGAAGAACCACTTATAGACCGGCCGGTACTTGGCCGAGCGGACCGGTGAGCGGTCGAGCCAGGGGATGAAGGCCAGAATCGCAATCGAAGCGAACATGGCGATTACGCCGCCGAGCTTGTCGGGGATTGCGCGCAGGATCGCGTAGAACGGCAGGAAGTACCATTCGGGAACGATGTGCGGCGGGGTGACGAGCGGGTTGGCCTCGATGAAGTTGTCCGCATGACCCAGGTAATCAGGCAAGAAGAGCACGAACCAGGCGAACAGGATCACGAAGGCGAAGAGCGCGAAGGCATCCTTGGCGACGGCGTAAGGATACATCGGCACCGAGTCCGACTTCGACTTGATGTTGAGACCGGTCGGGTTGTTCTGGCCGGCGACGTGCAGCGCCCAGATGTGCAGGATGACGAGGCCGAAGATCACGAAGGGCAGAAGATAGTGGAGCGAGAAGAAGCGGTTGAGCGTCGTACCGCTGACCGCATAACCGCCCCACAGCCACTGCACGATCGCGGTGCCGAGGCCGGGGATCACCGCATCAAGCGATGAGAACAGGTTGGTGATGACTGTCACCGCCCAGAAGCTCATCTGTCCCCAGGGTAGCGAGTAGCCCAGGAATGCCGTCGCCATCATGGCCAACAGGATGAAGACGCCGAGGATCCAGAGGATTTCGCGGGGGGCTCGGTATGAGCCGTAATAAAGGCCGCGGAAAATGTGGATGTAGACGGCCAGGAAGAACATCGAGCTTCCCGTCGCGTGCATGGCCTGGATCAGCCAGCCGTAATTCACATCGCGGCGGATGCGGTCGAGGGAGTTGAAGGCTTCGGCATCGCTAGGCTGGTAATGCATGGCGAGCACGATGCCGGTGACGAGCTGGGCGACGAGGCAGAACGTCAGAATGCCGCCGAACGTCCACAGGTAATTCAGGTTGCGCGGCGTTGGGAAGTCGACGAACTGGTCGTGCATCATGCGCGGAACGGGCAGGCGTTCGTCCCACCACTTTGCCGTTGCTGACTTCGGCTCATAGGTCGATGCGTGATTAGACATGGTGCGCTTTTCTTTCCTCAGCCGATGCGGATCTTGGTGTCCGACAGGAAGGTATAGGGCGGAACATCGAGGTTGCGCGGCGCGGGGCCTTTGCGAATGCGTCCGGAGGTGTCGTAGTGGGAACCGTGGCAGGGGCAGAACCAGCCGCCGTAGTCACCCTTGGCATCGGCCAGGGTCTGGCCCTTGGGTATGCAGCCGAGGTGCGTACAGATGCCGACCATGACCAGCCATTTTTCATGACCGGCGATGGTGCGGTTCTCGTCGGTCGCAGGCGTGCCGGGCTGGTTCTCGTTGCGCGAAACCGGGTCGGGCAGTTCGTCGAGCGCGACCTTCTTGGCGGTTTCGATTTCCTCGGCCGTGCGGTGACGGATGAAGACCGGCTTGCCGCGCCACATGACCGTGATCGCCTGGCCTTCCTGGACCGGGGCGAGGTCGAATTCGGCGGAGGCGAGCGCCTGGGCGCCGGCGTCGGGATTCATCTGGTGGACGAACGGCCAGATCAGCGAGGCGGCGCCGACAGCCGAGAAGGCTGATGCGGCGACGACCAGAATATCGCGGCGGTTTGGATCTTCGACGTCTGCGGTCATCAGGCGACCTCCTTCGAGCGGGTCTTCGTCAAACAGTTCTTGTGTGTCGCGCTTCATGCCGAAAAAAGTGCTTCATGGCGTGATCAGCCCCTGGCCGGATCGGTCTCCGTCAGGGTGGGTACTGCACGCCAGACAAAAGGGTGCAGGCTGGTTCTCGGCTGAAGCGGCGCGAATTGCCTCAGGTTTGCCACCGTTTGTCCGCGCTCTCAAGTCCGCGTATGGCTTCGGTCACAGGGCAATTTGGCGCACAACGAAGGGTTTATGCGGAAAACGCGAAAGGTTGTCCAAAATCAATGCGGCTTTGCTTGTTCCAACCCGACATCGCGCAGAACACCGGAACGCTGTTACGATTCGGCGCCTGTCTGGGGGTCCCAGTCGACATCATCGGTCCGGCCGGATTCGATTTGAGCGACCGCGCCTTGAAGCGGGCGGGGCTCGACTATCTCGGAGACGTCGAGTTGCAGCAGCACGTCAGTTTCACGGCTTTCGATGCCTGGAGAAAGAGGCGCGGGGCACGCCTGGTTCTGGCAACGACCAAAGCGGAACTGGTCTACACGGACTGCGAATTCCAGCCGGCAGATATCGTTATGGTCGGGCGGGAGAGCTCCGGTGTGCCCGATGACGTCGCCAGGCTTGCCGATCAAGCGGTGAAAATCCCGATGCAGCAAGGCATGCGGTCTCTCAATGTGGCGCTGGCGGCGGCGATGATCATGGGAGAGGCGTTGCGGCAGGTGCGGACGAGGGAATCGCAAGGTAATTGACGGGCTGCCTTTTTGTTATCTTTGGTGCGGGGTGTCGAGGACCAAAGCGCGGGCGCGGACCAGCTTTTGGTTGGTTGGAGGCAACGCGTTGTAGAATTTCTCGGCTTGTTCGTTCTCAGGATCGCATACCCACCAGACAAACCTCCGCTCGCGTTGCCGGGCGATTTCGCAAACGCAATCGACCAGTGATCGTGCTATTCCGTTTCGGCGTGCACTGGGGCGAACGTAAAGGTCGGAGAGATATAACCCCGGGGCGGCATACGCCGTTTCGTATGCGGGTGTGAACAGTGCGTAACCGACAAGCGCGCCATCGGCGTGCGCAACAACCACTTCGAATTCGCGGGTTGAACCAAAGCCATCGGATCGGAACCGTTCCGGGGTCAAGGCATCAGGCGGATCGCCAAGGCACGTGCGCAATTCGGCGGCCAGGGCTGCCAGATCGTTGCAATCGGCAGGGCGCGCCGGGCGAACGATGACCTCGGGCGCCGCCATTATTCAGCCGCCTCCTGGGCCAGGAAGCCGCCGGACTGGCGGGCCCAGAGGCTGGCGTAGAGGCCGCCGCGGGCTATCAGTTGGGCGTGGGTGCCGTCCTCGACGACTTCACCTTTGTCCATGATGATGAGGCGGTCCATTGCCGCAATCGTCGAGAGCCGGTGGGCAATTGCGATCACGGTCTTGCCGGACATCAGGTCGTTGAGGCTATCCTGGATTGCGGCTTCGACCTCAGAGTCGAGGGCGCTTGTCGCTTCGTCGAGGATCAGGATCGGCGCGTTTTTCAAAAGCACGCGCGCGATGGCGATGCGCTGGCGCTGGCCGCCGGACAGCTTGACGCCGCGCTCGCCGACGTGGGCGTCATAGCCGGTGCGGCCCTGCGGGTCGACGAGGTCCCCGATGAACCCATGGGCATGGGCGCGCTTGGCGGCGGCTATCGCTTCGGCGCGGGTGGCGCCTGGGCGGCCGTAGACGATGTTGTCGTAGACCGAGCGGTGCAGGAGCGACGTATCTTGCGTCACCATGCCGATCTCGCCGCGCAGGCTTTGCTGGGTGACCTTCGAGATATCCTGGCCGTCGATGGAAATGCGTCCGCTCTCCAGGTCGTAGAAGCGAAGCAGCAGGTTGACGAGGGTCGACTTGCCGGCGCCGGAGCGCCCGACCAGTCCAACCTTCTGTCCCGGCGCAATCTCGAGCGACAAGTCGTCGATGACGCCGCCTTCCTTGCCGTAATGGAAGCGGATGCGCTCGAAGGCGATTTCGCCGTGCTTCACGATCATCGGTTTGGCCGCCGGGGCATCAAGAACGGTTTGTTCGCGCGTCAGGGTTCCGATACCATCCTGGATGACGCCGATGTGCTCGAACAGGTGGGCGACCTCCCACATGATCCAGTGCGACATGCCCTGCATGCGCATGACAAGGCCGACGGTGAAGGCGAGCGCACCAGCGGTCACGGAACCCTGCGACCAGAGCCAGATGCCGAGTGCGGCCACCGACGTCAGCAGGAGAGCGTTCAAGGTGTTGAGCGTCACGGTGAGCAGGGTGACGAGGCGCATCTGCTTGTTCACGGTGTCGAGGAAGCCCTGCATGCTGTCGCGTGCATAATCGTCTTCGCGTTCGGCATGGGCGAACATCTTGACCGTCTGGATGTTGGTATAGCTGTCGACGATGCGTCCGGTCATGATCGAACGAGCATCCGACTGCTCCTCGGAGATCGCGCGCAGGCGCGGCACGAAATAGCGGCCGGCAACGAAGTAGCCTGTGAGCCAGAGCAGCATCGGGATGGCGAGGCGCATGTCGGCTGCGGCGAAAGCGATCATCGCACCGGTGAAATAGACGCTGACGTAAAGGATCACTTCGGCAAGCGTCAGCACGAACTGACGGACGGACAACGAGGTCTGCATCACCTTGGTTGCGACACGGCCGGCAAAATCATCCTGGAAGAAGCCGAGCGATTGGCGCAGCACGTAGCGGTGCGCCTGCCAGCGCGTGCGCATGGCTATGTTGCCCATCAGCGCCTGATGGATGAGGGCTTCGTAGACGAATTTGAGTAGCGGAAGCACAACGAGGATCAAGACCAGCATCCCGGTGAGGAAGGTTCCGTGTTCGCTCCAGAACGTGTCGGGTCGAGCCTTGGCCAGCCAGTCGACAATCGTACCGAGAACCGAGAACAGCGATACCTCGAGGATGGCGATGACCGCGGCGAGCAGCGCCGAAACAAGCAGCAACTTCCAGAAGGGCCGGACGTAATGGATCACGAAGGGCACGAATTCGCGCGGCGGCATGCCGGTTTGCTGTTGGGGAAAGGGGTCGCGGCTCGTTTCGAGGGCGGTAAAAATCCGGTCTGCCAGTTTGCTCAACATCTCAATTCATCTCCGGCGTCATCGCGGACTGCTGCCGGTGCCGCAGTAAAGGTTCTGTGTCGGCTTCGAATTACGCCACAGTAATGCCCAGATGGTAGCGATGTCGGTGCCACAAGTGACACGCGCGCTGCCAAGAGCGATTGGAATTTTTCCCGATACCGGCACCGGTGAAGCGGCGGCCTGGCCCTCATGGCCGCAGGCTTATAGCGGACGGCGCAATTGTGCTAAGCCAATGCAAATGGGGCGCGTGAACGTCTTCGGCAAGGGACACGACTAGATTATGACAAGCGACGAATTCGATCTCGATTCGGCAAAGAGCGCGGCGCGCGGCTGGTTCGAGGACCTGCGCGATCAAATCTGCACGACTTTCGAGAAGCTGGAAGACGACCTGCCGAGGGGAATGCCGTTGTCGTTGCGTCCGGCCGGGCGCTTCGAGCGCACGCCCTGGGAGCGGAGCGACAAAGTGACCGGGCAACCGGGCGGCGGCGGCGTCATGAGCATAATGCATGGGCGCGTGTTCGAGAAGGTTGGTGTGCATACGTCGAGCGTTCACGGCGAGTTCGCTGAAGAATTCCGCAAGCAAATCCCGGGAGCCGAAGACGATCCGAAGTTCTGGGCGTCCGGGATATCGCTGATCGCCCATCCGCAGAACCCCTACGTTCCCGCGGTGCACATGAACACGCGGATGGTGGTGACGTCGAAGTGGTGGCTGGGCGGGGGGGCCGACCTGACGCCGGTGCTGGCAAAGCGGCGTACGCAGGAGGATCCCGACTCGGTTGCATTCCACGCGGCCATGGAAGGGGCCTGCGCGGGGCATGCAGTGGCCGATTACGATCGCTACAAGGCCTGGTGCGATGAATACTTTTACCTGCCCCACCGTGGCGAGATGCGCGGAATCGGCGGGATCTTCTACGATTACCTGACGCCGAGCCCGGAAGAAGGCGGCTTCGAAGCCGCCCTTGCGTTCACCAAGGACGTCGGGCTGGCCTTCAACAAGATTTATCCCGAGCTGGTGCGGGGCAACTTTGCGACCGAATGGACCGAGGCTGCGCGTGACGAGCAACTGATCCGGCGCGGACGGTACGTGGAATTCAACCTGCTCTACGACCGGGGCACGATTTTCGGTCTCAAGACCGGCGGGAATGTCGATTCCATCCTGTCTTCAATGCCGCCTGTGGTGAAGTGGCCGTAGCGGCATTTTATCGGGCTCCGCACGGTGACGGGGGCGTTGGCGAACCTCTCCCCATTCCTGTATCTGGAGCATAAGTGTTTGTAATTCGTCGCGATTTCGACGCAGGGCCGCCACAGTGCTTTGTTAAGACTTTTAAGTGATGCTTAACCTTGTGTCGGGCATTGCCGCTGCCGTAGCCGTTTGGTCGCAAAGTCGCCATGCAAAGCGGGCACGGGTAGTTTCTGAGTTCGGCCAGGCCCTGCTGGAAAGGCGGCGGACCGGGTCCGAGGGGGCAGGTAGGAAGACATGGGACGGTCTGATTTACCCATGACGTACAAGATATTCATTGCAGGACTCGCTTGTGCGGGGCTGGCAGCGGGGATTGGCGAAGCAAACGCCGGACAATCGCCGGTGGGCGTATGGCTCGATGCCAAAGGACGGGGCGCCGTCGAGATCAAGGAATGCGGTCGCAACATGCTTTGCGGTCACATTGTTTGGGTGCGCAACCAGCGCGAGCAGCACGGTTGCGGCCAGCAGCTTATTGGAAATGTGCGCAAGATCGGCGCGGGTTCCTGGGACAACGGCTGGATCATCGATCCTGACGACCGCAAGAAATACGACGTTGCGTTGGAGCCGATGAGCCCGACGCAACTCAAGGTCACCGGATATATGGGCTCGAAACTCTTCAGCCAGGATCTTTATTGGACGCGTGCTCCGGCCAATCTGGAGCGTTGCGACCGCATCGAGGAAAAGAAGGAAACGATTATCGCGGCTCGTAATCCGGAGCCGGTTTCGCTTGGCCCGCAAATGGCGCCGCTTCCGGCGCGTAATCCCTTCGATAACCGTTACGATATTGCCGACATCACGCCGCCTGCGCCGGTACCCGCCGTGCGCGTCGCGAACCTGGGCGGTGCTAGCGACAACCTCTCGGAGGAGGCGCGCGAGGCCTTTTCAATCATGAGCGCTTCGGCCAGCGACAGGCCCGCCCGGCCGGGAGATGGCTTCATGGGACTGAACGGCCCGCCGCAGCAATTCGCCTACCAGCAGAAGACCTGCCGGGTTGTTGCCCCGTTTGTGACGCTGTCTTTCCCCTGCGACCGGTAAGGGGGCTTTGTTCCTGCTTCCTCAGCCTCTGATGGGCCGGAATCTGCGGTTTGCCGCATTTTCCGCACATCGGGAAGGCTTTGTACGGTCCTGAGTTTATGGCAGGTTGCGCCGCATGCGCGTTCACTTGCCAACCAACTTGAACCAGGTGATCCCAGGGAAAACTGCCATTATGATATTGGCGATGCGTCTGCGGCCAGTGCTCCGATTGCGACGCCTGGTTGCCAAGCCTCTCCGCCGTAGCGCTAGAAAACTGCGCGGTTTCGTTCGGGATTCAGTTACGCTTGGCGGCCTTTGCCCGGTATCAAGCAATAGATCCAGAACACTGGCGGTCATGCTGGGCTTGTGTCTTTCGGCAGTGTTCGTGTCGTTGGGGGCGAGCGAAGCATTCGCGCGCCGGGACGCGCATGGGTTCATCGCAACGCTGGCCGGGGATGATCGCCGCGTCTTCGAAGCCTATCTCGCGGCCAAGACGTTCCACGACGCTGACTTGGATGCATTTTGGGCGAAGGTGGACTCCAAGCGTAAACAGCGCCGCGCGAAGAAGAAGAAGGGTTCGGTCATAACCGCGCGGGACTACGTCGATGGTTATCCGCCCGAATACGACGGTCCGAGCCTGCCGAGCGCTCTGGCAAAGGCGTGGAGCAAATACCTCTTGGATGACACAAAGCCCAAAACCCGGAAGACCGCTAAAGAATTACCAGGAATCTCGGATTATCTGCGCCAGGCCAAGGCGCAGTATGGATTTGTGCCTGACCGGATTCCGGAGCGGGAATTCAAGAAGCGCTACGCCAGGGAGGCGCTGCGCCTTGGGCTCAACAGCGATCAGGTGGTGCGGGTCTACGCGCTGGAGACAAGCGGCCTTGGCACTGCGGACATGCAGGCCGGCATTCATCCGATCAAGCGGACCGGCAAGCCGATTTCTTCAGCGCTGGGCTATGCGCAGCTTCTGGCTGCCAACTCCATCAACGAGTTGCAGAAGCACGGGGTTTCTTTTCTCAAGCGGCTGCGGGAGCGGGCGGACGATCCCAATATCGACAGTTCCAGGCGTGCGGCTCTCGAAACCAAGATCGCCGCCTTGAGCAAGATGGTGAAGCGGGTCAAGCAGGTTCCTCAGCGCTGGTCTTCGCACCAGTCATTCGCGAGGACCGATGCCGGGATGGGGGTGCATCCGATCAATATCGACGGCGACATCGGCCCGTGGCTGCAGGTGATCAAGCTCAAAGGTATCCGCGACACGGCGGTGCGCGCCGGGCGTCCGGGAATCGGTCCGACGGAGCTTGAATTGATGAACCTGGCGGGACCGGGAGCGGGGCTTGAGATGATGACGTCCGCCGGTTTGATGGTGTCGACTGTCAATTTCTTCTCGCGGGGCGGATACGAGCGCAATACCATCGTCAGAGGGACGACGGCGCGCGGGTTGCTGGAAAGGCTCAGCCAGCGCATGGATGAGAACGTCAAGAATTCCGGAGCCCAGGAATTCTATGAGGTGTTCGCGGAGGCACAGAAGGAACTTCGGGCGCAGAACTAGTGCTCCGACTCTGACATATGGTTCCCTGCCGGGAACCTGAATGTCAGCCCGGAACACTAGGCAACCTGCTGATTGTGTTCTGGATTCACAAACATTTGACGACCTCCACCCGGGAATCAAATGTTTGATCCAGAAC
>JAHJSN010000001.1 GCA_018830445.1 Alphaproteobacteria bacterium
CTGGCCGCAACCGCTGACGATTTAGGCGAGACATGAAGGCCACTAGCGAAAACAATGGCTTAGTGTGGCGTTCAGCGCGCCTCAATTGACAACTCCTGTGCGGCACCAACAGGTCAATTAAGGCGCGACGCCACACTAGATGCGGCCGCCATACAAAAAAGCGCGGCAGCCTCATAGAGACCACCGCGCCATAGGCACTTCTCACTTGGAGGTCAGTGAACTTATTCAGCCGGCTTTGCAGCTTCCTTCGTCTCGGAGGTGCTTGGCACGAGTGCCGCGAACATCTGCGTGACGGGAGCATAGCTCTCGGAGCTGCTCAGCCACTTGGCGCGGGTTTCATACCAGGTCGGGTCGGCCATCTGCGTGACCGGCTTGTAGAACGTCGGGTTGCCAGCGGCGGTTGCCCACTTGGTGTAGCGCTCGGCGTCCATGTGGCCAACGGCAGCCGTCCAGAGGGCGGGGTTCATCGGCGCCATCATCCACTTCATCATGCCGGCCGGGTTCATCGCCTTGGCCATGGCGGAGGTGATCTTGCTGTAGTCGGTGCCGTTCTTCATCCAGGTTTCCCACATGACCGGCTCAGTGGCGCAGTTGGCCATAACGTGAATTGTGTGGGGGTCGTTGACGACGAGGGAAAGCGCTGCAAGCTTTTCAGGATCGTTGATGGTTTCGGCCATCAGTTCGGCATCCGTGAACGCCTTGATCTTGTCCTTGATGGCCGCGAATTCTTCGCTGGTGGCGGCCTTGCATTCCTTGTAGTAGGCCTCGGCCTTTTCGAACTTGTGCTCGCCAGCCGTGGACTGCTCCTGGGCGATAACTGCGGTTGCCGTCATTGCCAGCGCGGCGGCGGCGGAGATCAAAAGTTTGTTCACGGTATTCATCTTGCTCCTCAGCTCCCTAATTAAATTTCAAGGCTTGTGGGTCATCGACTTCGGTCTTTAGTCAGTCGCCGGGTCGTCTTCGTTCCGTACATTCACATATTCAAATATTCATATTCAAAGAGCTATTGGTCATGTTGTCGCAGGCAAGAACCGGAGTCGTTCGGCGCCCGTATAGGCTCGCTCGTGGTTGTATCTGCTCGGGTGTTGTTGTGAAATTCGGTCCGCCTGCGCTGCGACCAGTGCGGCCGTGGCGGACCCTGCCGGGGCTTGGTCTTGGTCGCGTATAGCCGACCCCTAATGATAGATTTCGAAACTGAATTTGATGCGCAGAGGAAGACTGCGCAGAAATACGCTAGTGTTCGACCTGCGACGCTTGGTTCCCAAGCGCCTTCGACGTAACACTGGAAAACTCCTAAGGTTGTGTTCTGGGTTGACTCAGGCTTGACCGGCTTTGCCCGGCATCAGGCGTCGGATCCAGAACACTGGGATCACAAACCGCTACTTCGTCAAGGGGACTGCACCATGCTTGGACCGGCTCAGGTCAAGGAAATTCTTGGAAAGAATGCCCTGTTCAAGGGCTGCACGGACAGCACGCTTGACGAGATCGCCGGGGTTTCGAAAGAACTCAAGCTCGAAAAGGGGCAGGTGATCTACCGGCCCGGCGACGATGCCGTGTTCGTGTATGTGCTGCTCGAGGGGATCGTCACGTTCCTCAACCAGTCGGGTCTTGAATTCCTCAACGTGCAGCGCGAGATGGACCGCTCCATGGTGTTCGGGTGGATCGCGCTGGTGCCGGACCATGGGCAGCGCATCGGCACTGCCCAGCTCCTGGAAGATTCAAGGGTTCTCGCGCTCGATGGCGAACGGCTCAAGGCGATCCTCGATAAGGATACCGAGTCGGGCTACGCGGTGATGCAGAACCTCAGCTCGATGATCGCCAGCACGTTTGCGGGCAAGAGGTGAGAGCGTTTCCCATTGGCATGTCTGCTGGTTTGCCGATTGCACACCGATTGGTGCGGTGGGTTGAGGTGCGACAGGCCAATCAACAAACGTTTGTGCCGGGCATTCGCCCTTCCGCCTGATCACGGCAAGCGGAAGGGGAGGCTTTGTGGTGCCGGCTTCGATGAAACGGCAACTTATCTGACCGGAATGCCAATCTACAATTTTCCCCCTCATGGCATTCGAACTGCAGCTTGGCGCCGCGGTCTTCGGCTTTCGTCAGAAGATAAAGTCGTTTGATCCAAGGTCATCCAGATCGACGCCGACCAGAGTAAGGCTCGCGTCGTCGTAGGAGATAACGGCATCGTCTCCGGCCTGGGACATTGCCTCCATCACTTCGCTAAAGCTGTTGAGGCCGGCGAGGTGGCTCTGGTTGATCATGTCCTGACCTAATTCGAAGTCGGTTATGGTGACCTGACTATCGGCGAGCAAGTAGGTCGGATGAACTTAAGGGGCTTGCAGGGCGGGTTTGAGCGAAGCGTAACCCGCCGCACAGCGTTCGGCACACGGCGAGCAATTTGGTGGATTTCGCTTCGCTCTATCCATCCTACAGGAGACGACATGAGACCGCGCGCCGCATTCAGCCAATGCACGACTTGCGAGTCAAGCAGCACCCAAGTTCGGTGATATGCGTCGACTTCCGGAGGTCCTGCGGAACGCCTATCAGGTGGAGGACGTCACGGTGCGAATATCACATACGGGCCACAAGCGTGGGTTGCGCGCACATTGCCAATGGTCGGCTGTCCAGTCGCCAGATGACAACACCGGCAACAGCAAGCCTCACTCGACGCCGAGCTTCTTCTTCAGGATGTCGTTGACGGCCTGCGGGTTGGCCTTGCCGCCGGAGGCTTTCATGACCTGACCGACGAACCAGCCGATCATGGTCGGTTTCTCCTTCACGGCTTCGACCTTGTCGGGGTTGGCGGCGATGACATCGTCGACGGCCTTCTCGATGGCACCGGTATCGGTGACCTGCTTCATGCCGCGCTTCTCGACGATCTCTGCTGGGTCGCCGCCTTCGGTCCAGACGATCTCGAAGAGGTCCTTGGCGATCTTGCCGGAGATGTCGCCGGACCCGATCAGGTTGACGATCTTGGCGATCCCGTCGGCCGTAACCGGCGAGTCGGCGATGTCCTGGCCTTCCTTGTTGAGGCGGCCGAAGAGTTCATTGATGACCCAGTTCGCGGCCGATTTACCGTCGCGCTTTGCATCGTCGAGGCCCTTCACGACATCCTCGAAATAGTTGGCGGAAGCGCGCTCGGCGACGAGCACGCCGGCGTCGTAGGCGGACAGGCCGTACTCGTCCATGAAGCGGTGCTTCTTCTCGTCCGGCAACTCGGGCAGGCCCTTGGCCAGTTCATCGACGTAGGTCTGCTCGAATTCGAGCGGCAAGAGATCGGGGTCGGGGAAATAACGGTAGTCGTGGGCTTCTTCCTTGGAGCGCATCGAGCGGGTCTTGCCCGATTTGGGGTCGAACAGGCGGGTCTCCTGGTCGATCTTGCCGCCCGACTCGATGATGTCGATCTGGCGGCGGGCCTCATGCTCGATGGCCTGGCCGATGAAGCGGATCGAGTTGACGTTCTTGATCTCGCAGCGGGTGCCGAGTTCATCGCCGGGCTTCCTCACCGAGACGTTGACGTCGGCGCGCAGGTTGCCCTTGTCCATGTCGCCGTCGCAGGTTTCCAGGTAGCGCAGGATGGTACGAAGCTTGGTGACGTAGGCCTGCGCTTCCTTGGATGAGCGCATGTCGGGTCTGGAGACGATCTCCATCAGCGCGACACCGGAGCGGTTCAGGTCGACATAGGAATAGTCGGGGTGCTGGTCGTGGATCGACTTGCCGGCGTCCTGTTCGAGGTGGAGGCGCTCGATGCCGACACGTTTGGTGTCACCGTCGACGTCGATCTCGATCTCTCCCTCGCCGACGATCGGCTGTTTGAACTGCGAGATCTGGTAGCCCTGCGGCAGGTCGGGGTAAAAGTAGTTCTTGCGGTCGAAGGTCGAGCGCAGGTTGATCTGCGCCTTGAGGCCGAGGCCGGTGCGGATCGCCTGGGCGACGCATTCCTTGTTGATCACCGGAAGCATGCCGGGCATCGCCGCATCGACGAGGGAGACGTGCGAATTGGGGGCACCGCCGAATTCGGTCGAGGCGCCGGAAAACAGCTTGGCCTTGGAATTGACCTGGGCATGCACCTCAAGGCCGAGGACCACTTCCCAGTCGCCGGTGGCGCCGGGGATCAGGTTGTCGGTGGAAGCTTCTTTTGCCTGGGCTTTTGCCATTTCGATCTCGCCGTTCCTTTAAGCCGTTGGGCCATGTGGTTATCGCACGGGGGGGCAAGCTGCAATGATGTCTCACGCGGCTATTGCGCGCTTTCAGCGCGGGCCACTCCGACGGGGCGCCGCAAAAGCGGCGGGTCGCCTGGCTCCCGGGCTCCGCCCGGTGAACCCATCGAAGCTTTTCCAGGTTGCATTCAGGATCAACATCACTGCGCGGCGAGTTGCGGGCCGGCGTCGTCCTTGGTCCAGGACCGCATCGGCAGCGCGCGCTTCTTCCAGCCTGGCCCACCCGGTCCGCCGGCCACACCTTCGGTAACGTTGATGACGTTGGGGAAGCCCGCCTTGGAAAGGGGCCCCGCAAGTGCGGTCGAGCGGCTGCCGGTGCGGCAGATGACGGCAACCGGCTTATCGGCGTCGCCGCCGGTCGCCTTGAGCAGGGCCGCCAGGAAAACCTGCGGGTCCTGATGCATGGTGATCGCATGGGCCGAAGCGGGAACGCCGGTCGCCTTCCACTCCTCAGGCGTGCGGATGTCGACCAGGACGAGTTCGCCCTTGAGGGCCTTCTCATGGGCAGCGGGTGCTTCGAGAGTGGAGACCTGTTGCGCCGATACACTCAGCGCGCCGGAGAGCATGAAGAGCGCTGCGAATAGCGCCCCCGCCGTTATGCGTACAACCGATCTCAGCAGATTGGCCATTTGGTCTTGTTTCCTTCAGTGGGACCGCCGTTGCGGCGGGTCAGGGCGTTGTCGAACCCTTCTTGCGGAAGAAGCTATAGCCGATCCACGCCCAGATCATGCCGAATACGAACTGGGCCACAAACACACCGGTCGGCGCGCCGAACCCCTTGACGATGACAATGCGCACGAACGCCAGCGCGTAGAGAAACAGGAAGCCTGCGCAGGCAGCCGCGAAGCCGGCGACGATGACCTTCTGCCACTGGTTGGCATCACGGCCCATCATGAAGGCAACCGCGATCACGACAGGGTTGAGGAGCGCGAAGAGCACGACCCCATAGGGATCGAACGGCTGAAGGTGAAACATCTTTGGTGGCCTTTTGGTTCAACCGTTGCCGCTATCAGATGGCGGCGGCGAGCGGGCGAGTTGCTCTTCTTCATACTGGATGAACCAGCCGATCATCTGGCGCCACATGGCTTCAGCGAGCTCTGGCGGCAGGCCGCGCTCAGTGGCCCGCACCTTGACGCGGTCGATGACCTGCTGGATGCGCCAGGGGACGACAGCGCCCTCGGGACCGTGCTGTTTCAACTGCCAGGCGCGATCGACGTAGCCGAAGCGTTGCGCCACGAGGTCGACGAGCTGGCCGTCGATCTCGTCAATGGCCTCGCGAACCTGGACCATCTCGGTACAGTCTTGGGGAAGTCGTCGTGTCATGGCGGCGGCCGCTCCTTCTGTTCGGTGCGTCTGAATTACCGCGCAGGCGCCGGAATGGCAATGAGACGGCCATCTCCGGCCGACCAGCGCCACGTCCGGCCGTGGAGACTCCGGCAGTCACGCCCACCAGCGCTGTGGAACATGGAAGCGGCCGGCGGCGTCCTCGATCGACTGGGCGGCGCGCAAAAGGGTCGCTTCATCAAACGGCTTGCCGATCAGTTGCAGACCCAGGGGCGTGCCTTCCTTGGACAGACCGGCGGGAACCGAGATACCGGGAAGACCGGCCATGTTGACGGTGACGGTGAAGATGTCTTCGAGATACATCTGCAAGGGGTCGCCGGTCTTCTCGCCGAAGGCGAACGCGGGCGAGGGGGTCGTCGGGGTGAGGACCACATCGACCTTGTCCCAGGCCTTGTCGAAGTCGCCCTTGATGAGCGTGCGGACCTTCTGCGCCTTCAAGTAGTAGGCGTCGTAGTAACCCGCGGAGAGCACGTAGGTGCCGATGAGAACACGGCGTTTGACCTCGGCGCCGAAGCCGGCGGCGCGGGTTTCCTCGTAGGTGTCGATCAGGTCCTTGCCGGGCTTTCTTAGGCCATAGCGGACACCGTCGTAGCGGGCGAGGTTGGAGGAGGCTTCGGCTGGCGCGATGATGTAGTAGGCGGGCAGCGCATACTTGGTATGGGGCAGCGAGATCTCATGGATCGTGGCACCCGCATCCTTCATCCAGTCGATGCCCTGGTCCCACAGCTTCTCGGCCTCTTTCGACATGCCCTCGATGCGGTATTCCTTCGGCACGCCGACGCGCAGACCCTTGATGCCGTCCTTCAGCGTTGCCGCATAGTCAGGCACCTCTGCGTCAACGCTGGTCGAATCCTTCGGATCGTGGCCTGCCATGACTTGCAACATCAGGGCGGCGTCTTCGACGGTCTTGGTGATCGGGCCGGCCTGATCGAGGGAAGATGCGAACGCGACGATGCCCCAGCGCGAGCAGCGGCCATAGGTCGGCTTGATGCCGACTGTGCCGGTTAAAGCAGCGGGCTGGCGAATCGAGCCGCCGGTATCGGTGGCGGTGGCGGCGAGGCATAGGTCGGCTGCGACGGCTGCCGAAGAACCGCCCGAGGATCCGCCGGGGACGAGTTTGTCCGTCTTGCCCTTGCGGCGCCATGGGTTGACGGCGGGTCCAAAGGCGCTCGTCTCGTTCGACGAGCCCATCGCGAATTCGTCGTTGTTGAGCTTGCCGAGCATCACAGCCCCGGCGTTCCAGAGGTTCTGGGTGACGGTCGATTCGTAAGCCGGCTTGAAGTCGTCAAGGATGTTCGAGCAGGCGGTGGTGCGAATGCCTTCGGTGCAGAACAGATCCTTGATGCCGAGCGGCAGGCCTTCGAGTTCGCCCGGCTTTGCCTTGCCCTTCCTGGCGAGGCGCTGGTCGGCTGCCTTGGCTTGATCGATTGCGTGCTCGGGGGTTTGCAGCACGTAGACGTTCAGCCCGGCATTGCCCTTTTCGATTGCCTTGATGTGGGCCTCGGTCAACTCGAGCGAAGTGAATTCCTTCTTGACAAGCCCAGCGCGCGCTTCTGCCAGAGTCAGTTTCGTCAGGTCGGTCACGCGTCAATTCCTCATAGATCGATTAGGTCAGTCCTAGCTTCGACAGCGCCACGAAGACCGCATTCATTTTGACAATCGCGAAAGAGGCCGCGGCAAAGGATTCCTAAGCGACTCCGAGCCCGAGCAGTACCCCGTGCAGGTCGCCCAGCCAGTCCAGCACCCACTACTCGACGACCTTCGGCACGACGAAGAAGTCGTCCTCGCTCATCGGCGCGTTGGCGACGATTTCGGCGGCCTTTTCGCCGTCGGTGACGACGTCGTCGCGCTGTTTCAAGGAAATCGGCACGACGCGGGTCATCGGCTCGACGTTCTCGGTGTCGACCTCCTTCAGCTGCTCGACCCAATCGAGGATCGAGGAAAGCTCGCCTTCGAGCCCCTTGGCTTCGGCGTCGGTAATCTTGATGCGCGCAAGCCTCGCGATGCGCCGGACGGTCGCCTCGTCGACGTGCATGGTCCCTCACTTGATCGTGGTTATCTCAAAGACAGGCTGAATACCCGTGAAGCGACGGCAGTGCAACTACCCCGATCGTCACCCCCGCGATGGCTTTGCACAAGCACGTTGCGGCTGCCCGACCATCGCTAACTGCCGGATTCCAGTATCAGCGGGACACGGCAACAACTCCGGCGGTCCTGAATCGCGTCGCGTGCACCTTACTTAGCGAGACTTGCGTGGGATACCGCCTGGCAGCAATCTGGACGGGCTCCTAGCATCGCCAACAGCCGGACTGTGAAATTCTTGCAAAATATAGACCCTGTCGATTATACGTCATCGGTTTCGGCGGGCATGATGGCTCTGCACAAAATCCGTTCAAATCCAGGGTTCATTGCGATGTTCACTGCCGATCAGATCAAGACCATGCTGAACGACATTCCGTTGTTTTCGGGCTCATCGGATTCAACACTGGCGGCCCTTGCCGCGGTGGCACAGGAACGCGACTGCGAGAAGGGCCATGTGATCTACGAGCCCGGCGAGCAGGCACTTGAGATGTTCGTTCTCGTGAATGGGCTTGTCAGCTTCAAGACAGCGACCGGCACTGGTCATCTGCACGTCGAAACGCTGATGAAGCGTCACATGATTTTCGGCTGGGCAGCACTCGTTCCAGAACACCCGAAGCGGCTCGGTTCGGCGAAATGCATGGATAATTCAAAGCTTCTGGCGATCAATGGCGATGCCGCGATGGAGATCCTCGAAGCCGACCCAAAGTCGGGTTTTCTGGTGATGAAACGTCTTTGTTCGATGATCGCGAATACGTTCATCGAAAAATCCTGAAACGCCGTTGTCGAGCCGGACCCCGCCTGCGCGACTAGTGTGGCGTCCCTTCTAATTTTGAAGTTCGCTCGGAGCCCGCCGCCAGATGGTAGAGAACTGCAGAATCGGGGCACTGGTGCGAAAAATCATACATCGTCGTTGCAGCGCAGTATAAGGCGGTTGCCGACGGCAACAATGGTTGATTTTCTGGAATGACTGGCGAAGCCGAACATAAAATCGCGCATGGCGAGACGCTGGAGGACGCCGACGCGTTCGCAGGGCTTATCCGTCAGGGGGCAGCGCTGATCGGCATCGATGCCGGCACCAAGACGTTCGGCCTGGCAATCTCGGATCTGAGCGGCACCATCGCTTCGCCACTGGAGACGATTCGCCGGAGCAAGTTCACAAAGGACGTCGGGCGCCTCAAAGAAATCGTAGAGGCGAACGAAATTACCGGTTTCGTGCTCGGGCTGCCGCGCAACCTCGACGGAACCGAGGGGCCCCGCGCCCAATCGACCCGGGCGCTGGCGCGAAATCTCAACCGCATTTTCCCGCTGCCGATCCTGTTGTGGGACGAGCGGCTGACGACCAGCCAGGCAGAGCGCATGCTGATCGAAGCCGATCAGAGCCGCAAACGCCGCAGCGAAGTGATTGATAAGCTTGCCGCAACGCTGATCCTGCAGGGCGCACTCGACCGGTTGAAATGCTAGTTTGATGGTGCCCATCCGAGCCCGGAGATCGGCAATGGCAAGCTGACCGGATGGCCTGTTTTCCACCGCGAGACCCGGCAAGCAGCCTGCATCTGCCCCTAATGACCTGCTTGTTGCCCGGTTGGTGTCGCATCCCCGCCAAAGTGGTCGGCGAAAGTGCGCCGTCGCCAATTTGTCGAGTGGTGGGTGCGGGCCAGCATGGAACGCTTCAAGTCAGTTACGGTCGTGCCGGTGGAAATGTCGTCAGACAGTTGCACCTCTAAGCCCGCGCGAGGTCGAGCGCGCACGGCAAGACTTCCGGCGTCCCTGGAAGCCAAGGTCACCCGTTATTCAGCTCCCGTACGCCGCGAATTGCGCCGGCTGGTGCGCCTGTCGCCGCGTTTTGCCGACCTGATCGATACCTTTCCTGCCGCCGCCTATGCTCTTGCGACCCGCCGAGGCAGCAACGCGATCCGGGATGACGCAATCAGGCTGGTGATCGATGGGGCCTCGCTCAAGGCCGTCGCGCGCAAGCTCGAACTTCCGAACTGGCTCAAGAAGCTGCCGCCTGAAGCTTTCGACCAACCCCTGGGGCAACTCCCGCAGACAGAATCTTTTGCCCGCCGGGTGGCCAGCCGGCTGCCCAACGATCCCCTGCAGGCACCATTCTGGCTGGAGTCGGTGGCGTTCGCATCGAAAGCGGGACACGACGAGTTCGCTATCTGGCTTGCCGAACAGCGTATCTATGCCGACCGCGGCGACGCGGAGCGCACCTTCAAGGTGCTTGCCGCCTTCGCCTGGTTTTCGCGTGCGCCTCACTGCGAGGCCAAGGATCTGATTGTCGTACCGTGGCGTCCGGAGATCGCTTTTGACACCGCGTTGTGCGCGGCCAAGAGTTGGCTGAACCGGCTCCGGTTGATCATGCAGCTGCAGCCTCATGCAGGGCTGGAGCCATGGCTCGATGGCGGTGAGGCGCTCGGCTATTCGTTCGCCCCGCTGATCGACAGGGATGCGTTGCTGAAGGAGGCACAAGCAATGCAGAACTGCGCCGATCAGTATGCCGAGCGGCTGGCCCGAGAGCGCTGCCGCTTGTTCTCGGTGAAGAAGGGCCTCACGCATGTCGCCACGCTGGAAATCGGTCCGCACAGCCGCGAGTCCGGTGTGCTCTCCATTACGCAACTCAAGGCGCGGCACAATATGCCGGCCTCGGTGGAAATCTGGCAGGCGGCGCATCTGTGGATGTCGCAGCAGGCCGGGCTAAAGCGAATGCCCCCGATGATCCCGCCCGAGCGGCCTTTTGACGAAAAGACCTGGCGCCGGTTGATGGCGCCATACCGCGCCGAGAAAGACGGTGCGCCGTGGCTGCCAAAAAGACTGACGCAGACCAGTTTCCTGCGGATGGACATGGACATGTGCGATCTTGCGCGGCGGGCGGGCGTGACGTCCTGGCTGTTCACCTGAACGAGAGCACATCACTCAGTCAACAACTCCTCGTGATCCAGTTCGAATCTCCGCCCGTTATTCTGTTGCCCGGCGGCTTGGGACGTTATTCGATTGGATGTTACTCATGACAATCTCAGCCGCGTCCCTTTATTCGTCTGCAAATCGCATCTATACACTAACCACTGTTCAGCGGCGCCTGCTGAACCAAGTCCGCCACGCACGCAGCAAAAGTCGGCTCGGTCGAGAAGGCTCAACGGTCGACCGTCATCCGCGTGACATATCTGCCCGCGGTTGCCAGAGGCATTTGGGGGCATTCTTCCAAAACCGGAATGAGAAACAATGAGCACTCGCGACGATTCTACGGCCTCACTGCTGCATCTCCTGCACCGGGCGGGACAATGTGCAGACGAGCTCTTCGCCGCCAATATCGGCGAGAGCGCGTTGACACCTCGGCAGTACGAGGTTCTGAAGGCGGTTGACGCCACGGAAGATCCCAGCCAGACGCACCTCGTCGAGATTACCGGTATCGACCGCTCGACGTTGGCGGACATCGTACGCCGGCTGGTGGAACGCGGCGTTCTGGCCCGAACCCGGACGCGCCGCGATGCGCGAATGTATGCGGTGAAACTGACCAGCGAGGGCGAAGCCGCGCTGAAAGCCGCTGCGCCGACGGTTGCGTCCACCAACGCGCGCCTCACAGCCGGTCTCAGCGAATCGGACCGTGATGCCGTAGTGCGCGGACTGACGCAGATCATTGCTTCTGCCAAGTCCGATACCTGATGCCGATCAGAGATTAGGCGAAGCCCGACGCAGAATGGCGCCGGTGTCCGCCCAATCGACTCCCTGGCCGTAAGTCTGCCGGTTCAGGCTCCCCATACGCGTGGCAACAAAGGCGTCGGCCACGGCAGTCGGTGCATGCGATCTCAGTATCGTTCCGGCGGCCAGTACAGCGAGGGACTCGACGAGCGCGCGTGCACGGGCGTCCAGCAGACGCGGTTCGTGGAGTATGCTTTCAACGCGGGTCAGTGCCGCCTTGAGGTGGGGGTCGTCGCCAACGGCTATGGCAAGATCGTCCATGACGATGCCGGCGACGTCCGGTTCACGTTGCAGAACGCGCAAGACGTCAAGCGCAAGCACATTGCCCGAGCCTTCCCAGATCGCGTTGACCGGTGCTTCGCGATAGAGGCGCGAGATCGGCATCTCCTCGATGTAGGCGTTGCCGCCGATGCACTCCATCGCTTCGGCGATCAGGTGCGGCGCGATTTTCGTTACCCAATATTTGGTCACGGGAGTCATCAGCCGCTGCCACGCATAGGCATGCTCGTCCTGGCGCCGGTCGAACGAACGCGCAAGGCGGAAGACAAGGGCTACGGCGGCCTCGACATCGAGTGCCATGTCGGCCAGCGCCTGGATCATCAGTGGCTGATCGATAAGCTTGCTGCCAGATGCCGTTCGATGCTCGGCGTGATGGATTGCGGCGGCCAGCGCCTGGCGCATCAGTGCCGCAGAGGAAACCGCGCAGTCGAGCCGGGTCTGCGTCACCATCTCCAGAATCGCGGAAACACCCTTACCGGGCTCACCGATCAGCCAACCGTGCGCGTGCTGCAATTCGACTTCGGCGGTGGCATTCGAGCGGTTGCCGAGTTTCTGTTTCAGGCGCTGCAAGGCAAGTTCGTTTCTTCCTCCATCCGGCAGCAGCCGCGGCACGAGGAAGCAACCGGGGCCCTCCTTCATTTGCGCCAGCATCAGGAATGCGTCGGACATCGGAGCCGACAGGAACCATTTGTGACCGGTGAGGAGATATTCCTTGCCCGGTCCGCCAGTGGTGCCGTCTGCCGGCTCGGCGGACGTCGTATTGGCGGACACGTGACTGCCGCCCTGCTTTTCCGTCATGCCCATGCCGACCGTGACGGCGCGCTTCGAATCAACGGGTTCACGGCGCGCGTCATAACTGTGGGTAACAACTTTCGGCAGCCAGATATCGCAGATGGCCGGTTCGAGCCTCAGGGTCGGGACCGAGGCATGTGTCATCGAAATCGGACACATGTGACCGGCCTCCATCTGGCAGGCGAGATAGAAGCTGGCAGCGCGCGCGACCTGCTGGTCGGCAACACGCTCGTCGGCGTTCTTCAAAAGGCCCAGCCAGGAGGCGCAATTGATCCCCTCCGCACAGGAGACCTCCATCAACTCGTGATAGGCGGGATGATAGTGGACGACATCGGTGCGCCGGCCCTGATAGTCATGAGTTTCGAGCCGAGGCAGGTTCTCGTTGGCGAGGCGGGCGCGCTCGGCGGCGTCCGAACTGCCGCACACCAGCCCGAAGGCGACAAGACTGCGGGAAGCGTGGCCGCCACCTTCGCGCGTCACGGCGTCCTGCAGGGCCGCATCGCTGGTGAACAGATTGACATCCTCGAACGGCGGCGGCTGGTTTTCGACCTCGTGAGTTGAAAACGGGTTTGCCATGGTTCAGCTCACTCTCGGGTTGTGGTACGGGCTCGGGTTACTGTACCGGCTCGGGTTACGGTACCGGCTCGGGTCGCAGTACGGGCTCGGGTTGCGGCATTGGCCTCGAGGCATCGCGGCTTTGGTATGGCTTTTTGTGAACTGCTGGATGGGCCCGCAACGGGCCGCCCCCCCCGGACGCTGACCATACGCCGACCATGGGCCCGCCATGCCTCGAATCGTAACGAATGTCTCCACCTTAGCGCGGCTAAGCTGTGGCAAAGTGGTGGTGTGTCGCGTTAGCGGTTGCGGCAAGGCAAAAGTCTGCCTATTAGAACACCTTTAATGACCAACACCGAAAAAGCGCAACCTGCTAGGTTTCCGCATCGCCATCTGCTCTCCTGCGAGGGGCTGACGGCGCCCGACATCAATTTTCTCCTCGATCTGGCCGACAAGGCCGCCGACAGCAACAGGCTGATCCAGAAAAAACGCGACCTGCTCGGCGGGCGCACGATCATCAACCTGTTCTTCGAAGCCTCGACGCGAACCCAGGCCTCTTTCGAATTGGCGGGCAAGCGACTCGGCGCGGATGTGATGAACATGGTGGTGGCCAGTTCATCGGTGCAAAAGGGCGAAACGCTTGTCGATACCGCGGTTACGCTCAACGCCATGCGTCCCGATATCATCGTGGTTCGCCACCATTCGGCCGGCGCGGTGGAACTCCTATCGCAGAAAGTCGACTGCTCGGTCATCAATGCGGGCGACGGGGCGCATCAACATCCAACACAGGCACTGCTCGACGCCCTCACGATCCGCCGCGCCAAGGGCAGGATCGAGGGGCTGACGGTGGCGATATGCGGCGACATCCTGCATTCGCGGGTGGCGCGCTCCAACATCGCGCTGCTCAACGCACTCTCCGCGCGGGTCAGGATCATAGCGCCCTCGACACTGCTGCCGTCGAACCCCGACAGGCTCGGAGCGGAAGTCTATACCGATATGTGGAAGGGCCTCGACGGCGTCGATGTCGTGATGATGCTGCGGCTTCAGAACGAACGCATGGACGGGGCCTATGTGCCGTCATCGCGCGAGTTCTTCCATTTCTTCGGCCTCGATCACGAGAAGCTGGCGCGGGCGAAGCCGGATGCGCTCATCATGCATCCCGGACCGATGAACCGCGGCGTCGAGATCGCCTCGACGGTTGCCGATCACTCGCGCAGCGTGATCCGCGATCAGGTCGAGATGGGCGTTGCGGTGCGCATGGCGGTTCTCGAAGCGTTGTCGCAGAACCTGCCGCAGGCCTGATCCATCAAGGCTGTTGCCTCACGAAACGGGCGCGGCTGTCGAAACACGAACGAGCCCAGAGCAAGCCCGATGTCCATGATCCTCAGCCAACCGCCAGCCGAAAAACAGAAGCCCTCGCGCACGCCGCAGGTGTTTCTCAATGCCCGCCTGATCGACCCGGAGAGCGGGCGCGACGAACCGGGTGGCCTGTTCGTGCAGGACGGGCTCATTGCCGACATCGGTCCGCATCTGAGGCGCAACGCACCCGAAGGCGCGGCGGTGATCGACTGCCAGGGGCATGTCTTGTGCCCCGGTCTCATCGATGCACAGGTGTTCTCCGGCGAGCCCGGTCAGGAACACCGCGAAACGCTGAAAACCGCGAGCCGGGCGGCGGCGGCCGGCGGCGTCACGACGATGGTGGTGATGCCGGACACAACTCCGGTCATCGATCAGGTGGCACTCGTCGATTTCATCCAACGCCGCGCACGCGACAACGCGGTCGTACACGTGCACACCATGGCGGCGATGACGCGCGGCCTCGAAGGCGAGGAGATGACCGAGATCGGTCTCCTGAAACGGGCCGGCGCAATCGCGTTCACCAACGGGAAGTCGAGCATCGCCAACACGCGGGTGATGCGCAACGTACTCAATTACGCCAAGGACTTCGACGCGCTCGTCGTGCATCACTGCGAGGACCCCTACCTGAGCGCCAAGGCATCGATGAACTCCGGAGAGGTGGCCACCCGGCTCGGGCTCTCGGGCGTATCGACGGTTGCCGAGACTATCGTCGTCGAGCGCGACGTGCGGCTCGTCGCCAGATCGGGTGCGAGATATCACGCGGCGACGATTTCGTGTGCGGATAGCCTCGAGGTCATCAAGGACGCCAAGGCGCGCGGGATTCAGGTCAGCTGCGGGGTGTCTATCAACCATCTCACGCTGAACGAGAACGACGTGACCGGTTACCGCACCTTCTTCAAGGTCCGCCCGCCGCTGCGCCACGAGGACGACCGCAGGGCGATGGTCGCGGGCATCGCCGAAGGCAGCATCGACATCATCGTGTCGAGCCACGACCCGCAGGACGTCGATGTGAAACGCCGGCCGTTCCAGGAAGCGGCCGACGGCGCCGCCGGTCTTGAGACGCTGCTACCTGCCGCATTGCGGCTTTATCATTCCGGAGACGTCGACCTCGTGACGTTGTTGAAGGCGATGACGGCCAACCCTGCGAAACTGCTCGGATTGCATTCGGGCCGTCTCAGGAAGGGGTCGATCGCCGACATCATCCTGGTCGATCTCAACGAGCCCTGGGTGGTCAACAAGGACCTGTTGCGCTCGCGTTCGAAGAATTCCCCGTTCGACGAAGCCCGCCTGCAGGGCCGCGTCCTCAGAACCCTGGTTGCCGGTGAGACCGTGTATCAGTACGCTGGAAATTCGGAGCGGCTTGCCTCGCAGTGAGCTTGACTGCCAATTCGGCAAGCGGGTGACTCGCGCAGGTTGTCAGGGGATCCTTACTTATGATGGTGACGGGTGGCGTCGCGCTACTTGCCGCACTCGGTATCGGCTACGTCTTCGGCTCTGTGCCGTTCGGGTTGCTGTTGACCCGTCTGGCGGGGCTTGGCGACATCCGTGCGGTCGGGTCGGGCAATATCGGCGCGACCAACGTACTGCGCACCGGCAACAAGGCTCTGGCGGTGGCGACGCTGCTGCTCGATGGGCTGAAGGGGACAGTGGCTGTCGTCGGCGGCGCGCTGCTTTATGGGGCGCCTTCGCAATTGGGTGGTGCCGACCCGGTTCTGGGCGCGGCAGCCGGGGGGCTCGGGGCGTTCCTGGGGCATCTGTTTCCCGTGTGGCTCGGGTTCAAGGGCGGCAAGGGGGTCGCGACCTACATCGGCGTCCTGATCGGCCTTCTGTTCAATCTGGCGCTCGTATTTTGCGGCATCTGGCTCGCGGTGGCGGTTGCGACGCGATATTCCTCGCTATCCGCGCTGGTCGCGGCGATGGTGGTGCCGATCGCGGCCTACCTTTCGGCCGGGCCGCTTCCCGCCGCAGTGACGCTCATCATGAGCGCGCTACTGATCGCCAAGCACAAGCCCAACATCGAGCGGCTCCTTGCCGGGGAAGAGAGCAGGATCGGTGGCAAAGCAAAAGGCTGACAGCGCCGACCTGTTTACGCCGGCTCCGCTTCCGACCGCGGAACTCGACGACGCGCAGCGCCTTGCCTGCCTTCGCCTCGTTCGCTCCCAGAACGTCGGGCCGATTACGTTCCGTGAGCTGATCAACCGGTTCGGCGGTGCGCAGCAGGCGCTCGACGCGCTGCCCGACCTGAGCCGCAAAGCCGGGCACGGCAAGCCGATCACCATCTGTCCGGCGGCGGCAGCAGACTCCGAACTTGAGCGTGCGGCAAAGTTCGGCGCAAGACCTCTCTTCACCATCGAGCCGGGCTACCCGTTGAGGCTGGCTCAGATCGAGACACCGCCGCCGATGGTCTACGTGAAGGGCGATGCCGGACTGCTGGCAGAACCAAGCGTTGCAATCGTCGGGGCGAGGCTGGCATCGGCAGCGGGGGTGAAGCTTGCCCGCCTGTTCGGTCAGGAGCTGGGACGGGCGGGGCTTGCAATCGTCTCCGGGCTGGCGCGCGGCATCGATGCGGCGGCTCACGAGGCTTCGCTTGCCACCGGCACCATCGCGGTGCTGGCCGGCGGCCTCGATATCATCTACCCGCCGGAAAATGCGCACCTGCATGGCGAGATTGCCGAGCGGGGATGCCTCGTCTCAGAAATGGCCTGCGGGTTCCAGCCGCGCGGCCAGGACTTCCCGCGGCGCAACCGGCTGATCTCGGGCATCTCGCTCGGCGTTCTGGTGGTGGAAGCCGCGAAGCGATCCGGTACGTTGTCGACGGCGCGGAGGGCGGCGGAACAGAACCGCGAGATCTTCGCCATTCCCGGCAACCCGCTCGATCCGCGCGCAGAAGGCACGAATTACCTGTTGAAAACCGGCGCCACGCTGGTCACCGAACCCAGTGACGTGATCGCCGCGCTCGAACCCCTGACGGGTCTGGGGGAGCGTGCTTTCCGCGAAGTCTCATACGAAACGCCGTTCGATCCCCTGCCGCCTGAACCGGCGCAAGACCCAGGTGACGACGAACGGGGGCTGGTCCTGTCGACGCTCGGGGCGGCGCCGGTTTCTGTCGACGATATCGTGCGCGCAACGGGGATTGACATTCGCGTCGTCCGCGCAGTTCTGATCGAACTCGACCTAGCGGGGCTGACCGAGCGCCACGGGGCGCAACTCGTCTCGCTTGCCAATGCTGCCGACGCGCCTCGCTGATTTCAGCGATGGCGGGCAAGTTCATGGGCGGCTAGAAGCCGCTCAGCCAGCGCATGTCTGCCGGCTCGTGCGGCCATCTGCTGAAGTTCGAGAATCATGTCGGCGATGTAGTTGTCGTAATCGGCATTACCAGTCCAGGCGGCGGTCTCCTGTGCGGCTTGAGGCTTATCCGCTTGCTGATTATTTTTCTGTTTCAGTTCAGACATTTGTATTCCCCGCACATTACTATTGCCGATGAATATCCGTTGTGGTTGAAGTCTATGAACGCTGTTTATACGGACATCATCCGAGCGTAACTGGCGCCACTCATGATTGCAACTCATCCTTTTGATGCAATCTAGGGTTGCTATCTTCTTTTCTCCGCGCATTTGGCTCGTGTCCCGATTGGCGGTGTAACCTGATGTCTGGAAATTGCTCTTGAGGCAATGCGGCTGTGGACGCCCTTGTTCCCCCGCGGGGGAACAAGGGCGAATCACGCATCGATGTTCTTCGACCAAGAGGAACCTCGATGACAAGTAACGATACGA
>JAHJSN010000055.1 GCA_018830445.1 Alphaproteobacteria bacterium
GACACTTGGTCGATAGTGTGCTGCAACGGGAACCAAGTGTCGGCGCCGGAACACGAGTGTAGCGCACCTAACGTTTGGTCCCCGCTTGCGGCTTGGCTCGATGCCAAACGTTTGGTGCAAAAGCTACACTAGAATCATAGTGTTGCTCGTGTTCCTTATGGCTCCGACACTTGGTCGATAGCGTGCTGCAAGGGGAACCAAGTGTCGGGGCCATACGGAACACTAGAGAACTCCTTGCGTGTATTCTCGATTCAACAACGCTTGACGACCTTCGCCGGGCATCAAGCGTTGGATCCAGAACACTAAGGCGAACAGGACCAAGTGCAAAGTCGCTCGCATTCGATATTCTTACTATGCTAGCCAAGAATAGCGTCAACCTGACAGACGGAAAGCTCGAAACAATGACCGATGCCGCTCTTGCCCGACTTGCCACGCTCAATCTCGCCTTGCCGCCGGCTCCGGCGCCGGTCGCAAATTATGTGCCGTATCATCTCGTCGACGACATGCTGTTCATCTCGGGTCAGCTTTCGAGAACCGGCAGCGGTTCGCTACTCAGCGGCAGGCTCGGAGCGGATCTGACCGTCGATCAGGGCCGCGCGGCGGCGGCGGCGTGCGCTCTCAACATCCTGGCGCAGGCTCATGCCGCGCTGGGGAGACTGGACCGCATCGCCCAGGTGGTGCGACTGACGGGCTATGTCAACGCGACACCGGATTTCTCGGACCATCCGCTGGTCATAAATGGCTGCTCGGACATGATGGTCGATGTTCTCGGCGAAGCCGGACGCCACACCCGGGTCGCCATTGGCGTTGCCGGGCTGCCTGGGGGAGCCGCGGTCGAGATCGATGCGATCTTGCGCGTGCGCAAATAACAAGCCGGCGGGCCATGCCACAGGCGGCAGTCGATTTATCCTTGTTCGTTCGCCCCATCGCGCATCGTGGATTGCACGATGCGGCGGCAGGGCTCATCGAGAACAGTGCACCCGCATTCGAAGCTGCAATCGCTGCCGGTCACGGCATCGAGTGCGATGTGCGCGCCGCGGCCGGCGGGTTGCCGGTGGTGTTTCACGACAAGGATTGCCTCCGCTTGTTCGGGCAAGTCACGCGCATCGCGGAAGTCAGCGAGGCCCAACTCGGCGCTTTCGTCTATCCCGGCGGCTCCGCGGTCCTGACCTTTGCCGCATTCCTCGACCTGGTCGGCGGCCGCGTGCCGATCCTGGCCGAATTGAAGGGCGATTTTGAAGGCTGCGATCGAGCGTTCATAGACGCGGTCGCGAGGCTTTCGTCAACTTATCGGGGGGCATTGGCGCTGATGTCGTTCGAGCCGGAACTGATGTGCGCGATGCGGATCGCTGCTCCGGGGATACCGCGGGGCCTTGTTGCGGCGGACCCGGAGAACAATCCGCATGTTGCCGACCGTGTTGGATTCGAGGTGGCAGCGCATCTGGCGCGTCTTGAAGACTTCGAAGCGGCCGGCGCCTGTTTTGCGGCCTATGACGTCAACGGGCTGCCGCATGAAGCAACACAGCGGCTGCGCCGGGCAGGTGTGCCGGTGTTCACCTGGACCATACGGGAGGCGTCACAACTCGGCATTGCGCAAAAATACGCAGATGCGCCGATATTCGAGGGGCCGATCCGGCAAGCAATCGAACAGGCCCTGCCTGGTTCAACGTCAGTAGAATGAATCGCCGAGTGCCTTGCGCTTCCATGCGGTGCTGGCGTAGTAGCGGCGCGATTTCCGGGCGGATCTGCGTCTCGTCTTGGAAACGCGCACTGCCCGGCGCCGCGAGACCTTGACGGCTCGTCTGGTGACGGGACGCACCCTGGCGTGGCGCTTGCGGACCTGCTGCCGCCGCGTCTTTGAAGCCTTGCGCATCGGCGCAACGGGCATTGCAAGCGCCGGCAGCGTGTTTTCGGCACGCGCCGCAACCACGTCAGGCGGCGGCCGCTGTATTGCTGTTGTACCTGGGGCCTTCGGCGGTAACGGCGGAGCCAATGCAGCGGTTCTCTTCGGCGGTTCACTGCGAGAGGCTGGTAGGCGTTCCGGCTGAGCGATACGCACCACGGACAGAGAATGAGAAAGTGGGCGCAATTCGGGATATGCCGCCTTGACCGGCGCGCCTGCGCCGACTTTGCGAAGATCGCGCCGCGGGCTTGCCTCGGGCAGGCGAATTCGGATCACCGGGGCCTGCGGGTCATGCAAAGCTGCCTGATCGGGACGGCCGCCTGCGCGGGGCGGGACCAGGGCCGCGACCCTGACGGGCGCGACGACGGCTGGCGGAACCGGTCCGCCGAGCGAACTCCTCGCTGCAAGATCGAAAGCCGCTCCAGTCCGGCCAACCGGTCGTGTCCTTCCCAACTGCGAAGGTTCTGCGCGGGCAGCATCGCGCTGGAGACTGCCTGTCACTATCGCTCGATGCGCAGGTTGCCGAGGAGGCGTGGCAGCCTGGGCTGCCGTCGTGGGCCGTTCGACCAACCGCGCGTGCAAGACGGGCAGTTCGGCGGCCATGGCGCGAACGGAAACCTGCGGCTTCGATAGGCCTGGAGATTTTACCGGCAGCGGGGGAACGGAAGCCGCCGCGGATCTTCTTGCATCACCTGAAACCGCGGTGCCCGTTGCGCGGCGGCCGACAACGGCGTTGACTGCCTGCATCGGCTGCGCAGCGCCTGGAGGGAGGGCCGCCAGCGCCCGCTCAACCATCCGGGGGGAGTCGGCCAACGGAGCCGACACGGATCTGATAACGCGGCCGGTGTCTACGAACGTCGGCCAAGCGGCTGGGCTGGTCGAACGGGCCGTTACAGAGAACAGGGAGGCGTATGTGTGGCCGCCAATCGCGAACAACCCCAAGACAAGCGCGATGGTACTCAGGCGCATGTGGTCCTCCCCCCTGTGTTACTGCGCAACCTTGCCCGACTGCCCAAACGTGTCTTGCTACTAAACCTGTGTTGCTACTCAAACGGTGCATGACGAACCGCGAAATTCAGTGTGCGACACACTTGCCTGTCTTGCGAGTGCCTGTATTGCGAGTGCCTGTATTGCGAACACTGTTCCATCTCGGGCCACCTGACGCAATCGCTCAAATCGGGGAACACAATCTCGTCGGAGTTGTAATTGCAGGCAGGCCACAGCACATGCTTAGAGTAAGGGAAATTCAATCCAACGAACAGCTGTATGACCGAGCAGGGTGCAAACGACGACGACGAGCAGCCAGCGGACGACGGCGCTGAAGCAAGCGACGTCGCGGATGCGCCGGCTCAACTGGTGCGCGTCGCCGATACGCTGCTGGCCGTTGATCAGGAGGCGTTCGACGCGTGCGCCAATCCCGAACCGGCGCGCTACAACCCGTTCGTCGCTTACGCCTTTCTTGAAGCTCTCGAAGCCTCAGGCTGCGTGCGAGCGGAAACGGGCTGGCTGCCGCAGCATCTCATCCTGGAAGACGAAAACGGGCGGATCATCGGTGCGGCTCCGGCCTATTTGAAGACGCACAGCCAGGGCGAATTCGTATTCGATCACGCCTGGGCGGACGCCTATCAGCGAGCCGGCGGCAGCTACTATCCCAAGCTTCAGCTCTCGGTGCCGTTTACCCCGGTTCCGGGGCCTCGGCTGATGGTTCTTCCCGGCGAGGACGCGCAGCGCAGCGAGCGGGTTCTGGCGGCGGCGGCGGTTGAACTGGCGCGGCGCATGAAGGTGTCGTCGGTGCACGTGACTTTTCTCGAGCAGGCCGCATGGGAACGGCTTGGCGGCATGGGCTACCTGCAGCGGACCGACCAGCAGTTCCACTTCTCCAATCCCGGGTACGGCTCGTTTGATGATTTCCTGGCGACGCTGGCTTCGCGCAAACGCAAGGCGGTTCGCAAGGAGCGTGCGCAGGCGACGGAAGCCGGGCTTCAGATCACGCATGTGATTGGTGCGGATATCACCGAAGCGCACTGGGATGCCTTCTTCGATTTCTACATCGACACCGGCTCGCGCAAGTGGGGCTCGCCTTATCTCAATCGCGAGTTCTTCTCGCTCATCGGCGAGCGGATGGCGGACAGGTGCCTGTTGATGTTCGCATCCCACGGCGGGCGCTTCGTCGCAGGTGCCCTCAACATGATCGGAGGCGATTGCCTGTACGGGCGCTATTGGGGGGCGAGCGAATACCACCCCTGCCTGCATTTCGAGCTTTGCTACTATCAGGCGATCGATTACGCGATCGCGCATGGGCTTGCACGGGTCGAGGCCGGCGCACAGGGTCAGCACAAGCTGGCGCGCGGATACGTTCCGGAAACAACCTACTCGGCGCACTGGATCGCCGACCCAGGGCTTTCGCGGGCGGTCGAACGCTATCTTGAGGACGAGCGACGGCACGTCGAACACGCCAAGGCCGCGCTTAACGAGTACACACCGTTCCGCAAGGGTCAGCAGCAGCACGACAGGGATTGACGGATAGGGGACTGCGCGGGTTAGTTCAGCCGACATTGGTTCAACGATGCCCGGCGGTCCGAGCCGGCGGGGCAGGGAGAGGCGCCATGACGACGAACTACGATAACGACAACATCTTCGCCAGGATCCTGCGCGGCGAGATTCCCTGCCACAAGGTCCATGAGGACGAGGACGCGATCGTCTTCATGGATGTAATGCCGCAGTCCGAAGGTCATGCGCTGGTGGTGCCCAAGGCGCATTCGCGCAATCTGCTCGATGCGGATCCCGGCGTCCTCGCCAAAATCGCACCGATGCTCCAAAAAGTCGCCGTTGCAGCCAAGCAGGCGTTCAACGCCGACGGCATCTCTTTGATGCAGTTCAACGAAGGTGCGGGCGGGCAGACGGTATTCCATCTGCACTTCCACATCGTGCCGCGCTACGAGGGCGTGGCGTTGAGGGCGGATGGGCGCGGCATGGAAGACAACGAGGTGCTTGCCGCCAACGCCGAGAAGTTGAAAGCCGCGCTGGCAGGCTGAAGCAGCGCGAAGGACTTTTCCGTGCGCGGCGCAGAGCGGCCCTGAAGCCTGAAAAGGAACTCCATGAGCAGGTTACTCGTGATCGGCGCGAGCCGCGGAATCGGGCTTGAGACTGTGAAGGCCGCGCTTGAAGCCGGGCACGAGGTGCGAGCCTTCGCGCGTGGCGCAAAGCGCATCGCGCTTGAACATCCCAAGCTTGAGAAGATTAACGGGGACGCGTTGGTAGCTGACGACATCCGGGCGGGCCTCGATGGCGTCGACGTGGTTGTCCAGGTGTTGGGGGCGCCGATCAATCCGGAAACCCTCCTCACCGGTACGCGCCTTTTTTCGGAGGCCACGCGCATTCTCGTCGATGCAATGGAGGCCAACGGGCCGAAACGGCTGATCTGCGTCACCGGGCTCGGCGCGGGCGACAGCCGAGGCCGGCTCGGCGCGATGTTCAGTCTCGTTTTCACACTCAGCATCGCGCGCATCTACGACGACAAGGACGTGCAGGAGCAAATCGTCAAGAATTCGAAACTCGACTGGACCATAGCGCGACCGGGAATCCTGCGCGATGGCCGCGCGACCGGTCTATACCGGGCACTCACAGATCCAAACGACTGGAAGGCAGAACCGATCCGGCGGTCGGATGTCGCGCTATTCCTCGTCGAAGAGGCCGAGCGCGGTCTTTATCGCGGAAAGACGCCGCTCGTCATTTCCTAGTGCTCCGACTCTGACATATGGTTCCCTGCCGGGAACCTGAATGTCAGCCCGGAACAATGTCAGCCCGGAATACTTGGCAACCTTTTGATTGTGTTCTGGATTCACAAACATTTGACGACCTCCACCCGGGAATCAAATGTTTGA
>JAHJSN010000056.1 GCA_018830445.1 Alphaproteobacteria bacterium
GCCTCGATGGTCACGCCCAGTTGCCAAAACTGATCCAGGGTGGGAAGTTCGCCGACGGGCTGGAGGTCGCCGCCAAGCCGATCCCTCAGCCCGAACCCGCCGCCGCCTGACCGGCCCCGCCGTCACCAAGATTTGGCGATATTTGACAGGTGCATCGCGTGGAGGATTTCGTGCGGCGGTTCAACCGGTTGAGAACGGCAAACGTGCCGAGGAGCAATGGCCGTGGATGAAGCCTGGTCCAACGCGCATGCCAACTTTCTCTCAAGCCTGTCCCAGAGCGAGCTGGCGGCGCTTACGAAGAGTGCCCGGAAGATCGTCTACACGAAGCGGGCTCAAATCTTCACAGCCGGGGATACCTCAAGGGAAATCTTCATTGTCCTCGGCGGATGCATAAAACTCTACCAGCTTTCGCCGGGCGGCAAGGAGATCATTTTGTGGTTCTGCTTCCCCGGCGAAATGTTCGGTGTCGCGGAAACCGTGCGGGGATCTGCTCGGGAAATATTCGCAGAGGCGAATGTGAACTCCACCGTCCTGGTATTGTCGCAGATGGAATTCGAGAATTTTCTATGTATTCACCCTCAAGCCGCCATGCGGGCAATAGGCATTCTGTCGGCAAGAATACGCACGCTTGGCCATTCTCTCGTCGACATGGCCGCCGACGACGTCGAAACCCGGCTGGTCCGACTGCTGCTGCGTTTCGGAGCCGGTGCCTTGCCTTCGCCGTGCCAGGCAGCGCGTTCGTCGCCCGAGATCTGTCTCAACATCGAGGTCACGCACAACGATCTGGCCAACCTCATTGGCACGACGCGCCAGACGGTCACCTCGACCCTTACGCGGTTCAGGAACCAAGGGCTCGTGAAGTTGCTGGACCGGCATATCCATATTACGGATCCTGAGCACCTAAAGCAGATGCTTGATGCGGTTTGAACCAGGTAGACCCCCGATCAAGAGATTTGCGGGGGGATCTCCGGAACTCAAAATTCGCCTCACAGGAGTCGTGCCATGAACGCACTCTCACCAGTCAGCCCTGACCTCGATTGGCCCAACGAAAGTGCAGCCGGAGTGCTGGAAAATACTGGCAACCTCACGCACCCAGGATCGAACATTCTGCTCGATCTGCACGGCGATCCGCTTCGCGCGCGCCTTGCCGTTTTTTCCGACGGCAACCATCACATGGCGCTGGAAGAAACCCTTCAGGCGTTTCTTGCCGCCAACAGTTCGGCAGAGGACGTTTTTTATGCCACGACGCCGCCACGCATCATTATCGATGCCCTCGCTTCGGGAAGGATCTGCTGCGGCAACATCGTGCTATCGCTCCACCCGCACGTGTTCATCAGTCCCGATAATATCATGACCAGGCTGAGCGCCGACGGGCTTGTCGGTCCAAGCATCCCCTTCATGCGCAGCGACGGCTTGTCGATCCTGCTTGCGAAGGACAATCCGCGCAACATTGTCGAGCCGGATGACTTGTTCCGGGACGGCGTTCGTCTGGCCGTTTCCAATCCAGCCACCGAGACCGCGTCGTTCAGTATATACGAAGCCGCATTGATCGCGATCGGCGCCCGCACAGGGCGCGACGAGAGCGACATTCGCGATTACTTGCGCGGCGATGGCGTCGTGAAAAGCCGGTTGATCCATCACCGCGAGATCCCGCAAATCGTAGCATCGGGCCATGCCGACGCCAGCCTAGTCTATCATCATCTGGCGCTGCGCTATGCGCGTATTTTTCCCAATGAGTTTCAGCTATTGCGTGTGGACCTGGAAGAGCTACTGAAGCCCGAGGCCTACCTGACGGCTTATTGTGCGGCCCTCGTTGGAGATGGCGGAGCTTATGGCTCTGCGCTGATGGATTTCCTCGGGAGCAGCCTGGTTACAAGCATCTATGCGAAACACGGCTTGCGGCGACCTGATAATTGATGTGAACCAGCCTCCGGGAAACCCGGGGCGGTTCAGAGTGAACCGCCCCGGGGATGTCTTCTTGGCTTGATTCGTCATGGCTCCAGTCTCTCAAGAATTGGAGCCTCCGACAAACCCGGGGCGGTTCACTCCGAGCCGGCGACCCGTCGCGTAATCCTATTCCTTTTCTCCGACAAGGATTATGATGATGTCATTCACGTTGGTCATGCTGACAAACTGAATGGAATCTTCCAAGCTGTCGAAGAAGATTTCCGCATCATGCTTGTCGAGATAATGCCTTGGGTCCAACGTCGCCCGGGAAACCGTATTGCCATCGGCTATCGCACCTGACTTGCCATCGCCATCGACGCCATCGGTGTCACAACCGGCAACCACTATGTTTTTGCGCCCTTGGATCTCAATTGCAGAACTGAGCACGAATTCACGGGTCGGGCCAAAGCCGTTGCGATCTTCCCAGTTGAAGGTCACAATCATTTCACCGCCAACTATCAAGCAGGCCGGGGCTTTGATCGGGTTCTGGGAATCCTGAATTTCCTTGGCGATCCCCATATACGCCTTGGCGATGATTTTGGCTTCCCCAGTGTTCTGGCTGGTCAGAATCGTTGTGTTGAACCCCTCCCTGACTGCGATCGCCTTGGCGGCCTCCAACGCAGCCAGATTGTTCCCGATCAGATAGTTGTAAACACCTGCAGGCACTTCTCTCGGCGGCTCCAGTGACGCATCCTGCAATCCTTTTTCCATGTGACTGCGGATCGACTGCGGCGCTTCATCCCAGATTTCGTATTGCTTCATCAGGCGGACGGCATCCGCAAACGAGCTGTCATCCTTGTAGCTGGGGCCGGAGGCAACTGCGCTGAGATCATCACCGACGACGTCGGATAGAATCAATGAAATCAGCGTTCCGCCCTTGCGAGCCACCCGTTGGCCGAACTTGCCGCCTTTGATATCCGAGCAATGCTTGCGAATTGTATTGATGTCGTGAATGTTCGCTCCGCACTTCATCAGCAATTGGTTCAGCTTGAACTTATCTTCTATGCTCACGGTTGCGGGTGCGCAGGTGAACAGAGCAGATCCACCGCCGGACACCATGAGAAATACCAGAGCTTTCTCGCCCTCGCCGATGCCATCGATCATATCCAGGATTTCCCTGGAATATTCGGCATTTTCGGCGCGAGGCTCAGGATGATAGGCACGCTTGACCGGCACCGTTTTCACATCGGCAATACAAATCTCCTCGCCGATCTTGGTAATGACCAGTCCAGCGTCAGGCCTAATAATATCCTCGAAAGCCTGGCACATCGGGGTAGACGCTTTGCCAACCCCGAAAAGCAGAACCTTATCGTAGTCTTTTAGTGAGAACACATCGCCGCGAACGGTTAGCGTATCACCGTCGACCTTCACGCTATCCTTGATCGACTGCCGTGGGTCTGCAACGTTCACACCTGCCATGATCATTTCGTTGGCAAGCTTTCTATAGGAGGCTTCCTTACCCATGTTTTTTCCTTTCCTTCAGGGTGCGCGTGCGGCAGCTTTCAACTGTTGCTCTCTATCGAGCATTTCGCCAGGCAAACAACTCGTCGATTCGCCTGGGAATATGGTCGGCGTTCAATCCGGCGCAACTCGTGTTCCGGCCCCGACACTTGGTTCCCCTTGCAGCTCGCTATCGACCAAGTGTCGGAGCCATATGGAACACGAGCAAAACTAAGATTCTAGTGTAGCTTTTGCACCAAACGTTTGGCATCGAGCCAAGCCGCAAGTGGGGACCAAACGTCAGGTGCGCTACACTCGTGAGACGACACTTCAAACGACAGCCGATTGCCTGTTTTTTTGCAACATGCTTGCGTGGCCCATCGCCTTGCAACACCTGCGCGGCTGCTTGGCGCCTTGGTCAAAGAGCGGCAACCGGGCGCTGCAAACAATTTTAAATCGGCTCTGTCGTTGCGGCTGACGCGAGAGAAAAAGGCGGCACCTCTTTCGAGTGGTGCCGCCGTTCCTTCGCCTAGAAGAGCGTGTTGGTTGGCGCGCCCTTGTTGAAATTGTTGATGTGGAACACCGTCTGATCCCATAGCGTCTGCATGGCCTCGTTGCTCGCCCAGGCAACATGCGGGGTCACAATGACGTTGGGCCGAGTCAGGATCTTGAGGAGCGGATTGTCGGGTGCCGGCGGCTCGCTGGTCAGCACATCGAAACCGATACCGCCAATCAGCCCCTGATCGAGAGCCTCGACCATATCCGCTTCATCGACCAGCCCGCCGCGCGAGGTGTTGATCAACAACGGCTTGCGCTTCATTTTCTTGAATTCGGGCATGGCGATCACGTTGCGTGTCGCCGGCATCAACGGCGCGTGCAAGGCGATGATATCGGACGTTTCGAGGACTTCGTCGAAGGGTGTATAGAGCGGGCCAAGGCCAGTGGCGCCCTTATGCGCGGCGAACAGCACCCGCATCCCCAGGGCACGGGCGATCGTGGCAGTCCCCTGGCCAAGCGCACCTTCGCCGATGATGCCGATCGTCGAGCCGGCCAGATCGTTGATTGGATGGGTAAAGAAGCAGAACTGCTGGGCTTCCTGCCACTTTCCGTCGATCACATCCTGGCGGAATCCGACGATGCCTCGGCGGAGGGCGAAAATCAGCGCGAAGGTATGTTCTGGAACCGTGTTGGTCGCGTATCCACGCACGTTCGAAACCGTAATGCCGCGCTCCTTGCAGGCATCGATGTCGAAGGCGTCGAACCCGGTCGCCGGAATCGCGATCATCTTGAGCTTGTCGAGTTGCTCGATCTGCGGCCGGCGGATCGGAACCTTGTTGCAGATCGCGATGTCGGCACCCTTCAGCCGCTCGACGACCTCGTCACCCGGGCTGGTGCGATCATACTCGACCCACTCGTGATCGAAGTCGGGTTTACGAAGGTTGACTGAAGGACCGATTGTGCCGCGGTCCAGAAATACGATTCTTGTCATCTCCTACCTGTCCTAATTATCCGAATTTTTCTCACCTCGAAGTTTGGACGTATAGTGCAACAAGCATCCGTCGACTAGGTCTAAAGGCTAACAAAGCGCTCGATCAGGGTCGTCGCCCGAAGACAGATTGCCGCGCTTGCGCTCTTACCGGCCGGCGTTTTCGGCCAGCCGCCAGATACGTGCCTGCGGTCCTCTACCGAGGATCCGAGCAGCTGCCTTACACCGGTATTGAACTGCAACCGATTTAATGCGCCCTTCCGTCATGTGTCGTGTTTAGGCCGTGCGGGCGGGGCCGCATACAAGTTCCAGCTTCAACCGCTGCGCCCCCAGGGGAAGAGCTTGCGATCGGGCAGGCGTCCGCCGTGCGCATCGAGGACTTCGGCGATACGCAATCCCTCGTTCCACTTTGCCATACGTTCGGAGCGTGCAAACGACCCGACTTTGAGCTGCTTCACGCGCCACCCCACCGCCAAGTGGACGATCGTCACATCCTCGCTTTCTCCCGAGCGGGCCGAGACGATAGAATTCCATCGGCAAGCATTGGCCGCTTCGAGCGCCGCGTTGGCTTCCGACAGCGTGCCGACCTGGTTCGGTTTTATCAACGCGGTGTTGCACGCCCCGATCGATGCAGCGCTCGTTATGCGCGAGGCGCTCGTGCAGATGAAGTCGTCGGCAACGACCTGGACATACGGGCCGGCAGCGGCCGTGAAGGCAGCCATGGCCTGCGCGTCGTCCTCACCGACGGGATCTTCGATGGCAATGATCGGGTAGCGCTTGAGCCAACCAAGGAGCATTTCGCACAGGCCATCGGAATCGACGACCTTTGCATCTCTTGCCAGCTTGTAGCGACCCTCCTTGCCGAAATCGGAGGCCGCGATATCCAACGATATTGCAACCTCATCGCCCGGCTTCAGGCCGCAGCGCTCGATTGCCCGGACGAGGAATTCGAGCGCCTGTTCATTTCCCGAAAAGGCCGGCCAATAGCCGCCTTCATCGGCAACGCCCCCGATCAGTCCGGCTTCGGCCATCAAGGCCCCTGCCGAGCGGTAGATCTCGGCGGTCCAGTCCAAGGCTTGGCTGTAGGACTTCGCGCCGACCGCGACCACCATGAAATCCTGGATGTCGACGCGCCGGCCGGCGTGCGCACCGCCGCCGAATATCTGGATTTCGGGCAGCGGCAGCAGCAGATCGCTGGTTTCTCCGGCCAGGTATTTCCACAGCGGTTGCCCGGTCCAGGCTGCCGCAGCATGGGCAACCGACATCGAAGTCGCAACCAGTGCGTTGCCGCCGAGCCTTGCCTTGTTGGCAGTCCCATCCAACTCAATGAGGATTCGGTCCACGGTCGACTGACACGCTGCGTCCTCACCGGCAAGCGCCTTCGCGATCTCTCCATTGACCGACGCAACAGCAACGGTGACATCATTGCCAGCAAAGGCATCGCCTCCGTCGCGCTTGTCGACAGCTTCGCCACTGCCGGTTGAGGCGCCCGCAGGAGCAATCGCTCTGCCGACGGCGCCGCCTTCGAGCTGGACGTCAACTTCGACGGTCGGCCGGCCGCGAGAGTCCCAAACGCGACGCCCCTTGATGTTGGCGATCCTCGAACTCAACGGGACAACTCCTCAGTCCAGGCATCCGCGACAGTCGCCAGCCGAACTGGTGACCTCACCAGCAGCGAGCGGGCACAACGGCGCACTTTCGATTTGTGTTCATCGTCAACAATGTATTCAACCGGCGATTTGCCATCCACTCTGGCAAGCAGCAGCCCCGGCAGGAGACTTGCCGCGCGGCCCTCAAGACCGGCAGCGTCCTCCCAATCGACTTCACGCAGGTAACTTTGCGTGATGCGATGGAATGAGGCCATGAAGCCGTCGCTGGCATGAGGGGTCCAAAGACATTTGAGCAGGAAATGGTTGAGGCAGAACGCGAGATCGAATGCCGGGTCACCGATGCTGGCGCATTCGGCATCGAGAAAGACTGGACCATCATCGCCCAGCATAATGTTCTTCGGACTGACATCGCCGTGGATCACCGTCGGCAGGGTTGCGGCGGTTCTATGGCTCAGTTCCAACAGCTGTTCCCGGAGATCGGGATGCCTGTCGGCGGTCGCTTCAAGATAGGGCTCCAGGCGAATGGCAGTAAAGATATCCGTGCGCGGAAACCGGGCTCGAACCGCATCGCTTCTAGCGGCATGCGCATGAATCCGGCCGAGCCGCTGCCCCGCCAGTGTGGCTTGCCGAAGATCGGTTCGGCCCGCGTGAAGATCGTTTTTCCAAAGCCGGAATTTATCGGGGGGCAAAAACTCCATGACGAAAAGCATGGCTGTCGCGTCATGGGCCAAGACGCGCGGGGCCGCACCGTGAACAGCTCCATTGGCTATTTCATACCAGGCGACCTCAAAAGCATTGCGTTCGACAGGTGCAAACCAGTCGGCTTCGACTTTCAGTTTTGGTAATGCGCGCTTGAGGCAAAGAACCCGTTCGCCTGCCGTCACCTTCCATATTTGCGAGGATACGCCGCCAGTCAGCGCCTCGAATACCGGGGTGTCACAGTCGGCCACAATACCGAGCCGCCGCATGCAGGCAACGACTTCGGGGTCGGGGTCAGTACCGGCGGCACGTTCAGTGGTCATCATCCTTCCCCAATCGTGTCGGCAGGCGAGACGTTCAACAGCCTGCAAGGGGCAGGGTCACCGGCAGCCGCCGGGCCGCGGAACATGCCGCGCCTCAACCATCCAATTGCAATGTCATGATCACAAGCCGACGATAGAAATACCTGATCTTGCCGCTTCACGCATCCACCGTCAGCACTTCCCCCATGGTTTCGAGGTGATCCGGCGAAAGGTGGCCGTAGTGGGTCTCAATTACCTTTGCGGTCGTTCCGACCAGCTTTGCAACTGCCTCGCAGGAAGCACCTGACTGCACAAGCCACGAACAGCAAGTATGCTTCAGCAAGTGCTGCGTGCGCGAGTAACCTTCCAGCCCAGCGCGCCTGTAGACAGGCTTGAGGTTGATCCTCGTCTTGATCGGCTTACCGTTGTGTTCAAGAACGAAATCCGTGTTGCGCCGGTTGTGAGCGGCAACAAGCTCATCATAAAGCTGGAAGTTGCTGCGGGCGATGATGCCGGTACCACGACGCTTGTTGCCGCAGCCCTGACCAAGATCGATGCGTAGCGCTTCGCGCATATTCAATTCGAAGCCGTAGCCATCTCGCCAATGAGGCTCGCCAGTCTCAGGGGCGGTCCATTCAACCGTCGGTTCTGCAGTGACGTTTACAGCTGCAAGCGCATCAGTTTCGAGTGGCGGGCCATAACCTTTACCAGCGCCCGGCCAGCGTATCTGATCCCATTTCAGCTCAAGCAACGCTGACATGCGCGCGCCGGTGGCGATGGCAAGCCGTATGAAGAGTCGCTGATGCCGGGATTCGCAGGCCTCGATAAGACGCTCGACCTCAGCCGGTGTCAGATATTCCTGGACGGCTGTGTTGGGCTCGTTGGCGATGCGAACTTTAGCATTGCCAAGACGCGGCCATCCATTGCGTTGGGCCCATTTAATCGCCGACCGCATGGCGTGCAGCTCGCGACATGCAGTCGAGTCACTCACCTTGCGCTCATGTTTTCCGACATGGGCAGCGCTGCCGCTCATTTCTCCCGTGCGCCACTTGCGATAGCCTGTCCAAGATGCATCGTTAAGCTGCTCGGGCTTGAACTCGCAGAAGTAACGGCGGAGATGCCTGAGTGCGTGGAGCGTGGACTGCTTCGAGGTGTCCAATTGAGACTCGTAACCGTCTAAAAGGTCTCCTAGTTTGAAATTGTTTCGAACCTTGGTGCCATTCAGCCCGGTCCTTACCTCCGACTCCAAGGCTGGCACCTTGGATTGCGCTTCACTGCGATCTGCCGTTCCGGTGCTCCGACGACGAGTGAGGCCGGTCGCGGGGTCCGTCCAGCAAAGATGCCACTTTCCCCTGTACATGTTCAGCGAGAAGTTGGTCGTTGCGTTCTTTAATCGCGGCATTTTCCGTTGCTCAGACTAGGGGACTGCGCTATCGGTTTGCGCTTCGCAGGCACAAAGGACTTGCGTCACCAATATTCTCATGATAGCTGGGTTCATGCACTGAACAAAGCAGATAATGATCGATAAAATAACTAAGTAAATCAATAGCTTGCTGCCGTAGCTCAGGGGTAGAGCACTCCCTTGGTAAGGGAGAGGCCGAGAGTTCAAATCTCTCCGGCAGCACCATCGACTTTTTCTCCCCGCAAATCCCCTCTAACACATTGAACGGTAACGATTTTTTCGAGTTCAAACTGCCTGTCTGTTCGAGTGTGGAAACCCGAACCAACAGCTGAGTCGGCCCATGACCTCGATGTCCCCGATGCCGCTGTGGACAACCTGGCGAAAAGCGATTTACGCGGGCGTTGCCCTGCGCTCGCCCTCAGGGCTCCCTCCGCGCAACGCCGCCGCCCCGCCTCCTACACCACCTCCCGGGACGCGGCCCTGCCGGATGTGTGAAGGCGTGGATATCAGAGAATGATCGCCGCTACGGCCCGACCTGACCCAGAAGGTTGAGTGTACTCTCGTGAACTGCGACTGCGCGCCGTGTACTTGTATAGGTCGTCAAACATTGGTGGCGGAGTGCAATACAGGGATCTCATTTCCTTTCGTCACGCATCTTCACTTGAGGCATAGATAGCCCTTTTATCGATCATGAATTTGCTGTATCATGAGCTATAGAAAGGCATCCTATAACTCATGACATGGAACTGGCAACAACCGGATTGGCCCGAATTTACCTATGACGACAAGGCGTTGGCAGCACTGGAGGATACGTTTTTCCATCGCGCCGGCATCTTGCTCGGCACCCTCAAACACATGGGGCAAGACGACCAGTCCGAGCTTCGCGTTGATCTCATCAGCATGGAAGCGATCAAGACCTCGCAGATCGAAGGGGAAATCCTCAACCGCGATTCCGTTCAGTCCTCGATCCGGCGGAATTTCGGTCTCGATACCGACAACCGCCGCATAGGGCCCGCCGAGCGCGGCATCGCCGAGATGATGGTCGATCTTCACCGCACCTTCGATAAACGCTTGTCGCATGCCAAGCTCTTTGCCTGGCACAAAATGTTGAGCAGTGGTCGCACCGACTTGACCGACATCGGGCGCTACCGCACTCATGCCAGTCCGATGCAGGTGGTCTCTGGTGCCATTCACGACCCCAAAGTGCATTTTGAAGCCCCACCATCGGCGACCATGAAAAGCGAGATGGATCGCTTTCTCACCTGGTTCAACGCGACAGCCCCAACAGGTGAGAAACCGCTACCGCCCCTGACGCGGGCCGGGATCGCCCATCTTTATTTTGTCTGCATCCACCCCTTCGAGGATGGCAACGGGCGCATTGGTCGCGCGATCGCGGAAAAGACCTTGTCGCAGGGCTTAGGTCAGCCCGCCCTGCTGGCGCTCTCGCACACCATCGAGAAAGGTCGCAAGGCCTATTACCGCAACCTCGAAAGCAGCAACAAAGTACTGGAGATCACTGACTGGCTCATCACCTTCGCTGAAACAGTCCTCGACGCGCAAGCCTACGCGCAGCAGCTGATCGATTTTCTGATCGAAAAAACTAAATTCTATGACCGCCTTAGCGGGCAGCTCAACCCTCGTCAGGAAAAGGTTCTGGCGCGCATGTTCCGCGAAGGACCGGAGGGCTTCCGTGGGGGCCTAAGCGCAGAAAACTATATCCGTATCACCGAAACATCCCGCGCCACCGCGACGCGCGATCTACAAGACCTCGTCGAGAAGGGTGCATTGAAGCGCACCGGCGAACGGCGGCACACGCGCTACTGGCTGCCGATGACAGGTCAATACGCAGCACAATAACTGGCTGCTTGAATATTATTCTCAGCGGAACGGATCAGATCCTATTCCATAGGCCAACTTCGGGCAGCACTTGGGTTATAGATAGCGAGTGTAATTCGAGCGGGCGTGGAAAATCCGGTGAACGGTGAGCGTGGTGTCACCGTGAGAAAACACGATGATGTGCGAGCCGAATCCGAATTTCTGCGCGCCGGGATATTTGACCGAATGGATTGGACGACCAAGACCCGGATACTCTCCAAGCAATTCGAACTGGCGATAGAGCTCATCATGATAAAGCTCTGCTTGGCTCAAGCCAAACTGCCGCAACCCCTGCTCAAAAATGGTTTCGATATCAAGATCGGCGGTTTGCTCAAGTCTTAGATTGAGCATGGTCTTTGGCAACGCGATCCAGAACGCGAGCTTTGATATTGTTCATGGTGTCACGTGTCAGCGGAACCGTCTTGCCAGTGAAGCCCTTGGCAAGCTCCGCCTCGATGATGGCGCGCTGCTCGTCCTCGGGCAACGCGTCGAACGCCGCCATATCTTCAGGCGTCGGCGCAGCGAAAGACGTGAATCTGTGTTTGGTGTCAGTCATAATTGTTATAATATCACATTTTGGCTGCCCAGAGGAACTTCTTTTTAGCATAGCCATGCAGGCTCAGCCAAGATGTAGGCTAAGCCGCCGGTAAGGCAACGGGGCCGGACAGCGCGGGCGGCGCGGACGGGCCAGGTTCACTATGCGGCGCAAGGCATCCTGTGGAGTTGTCAAAGCATCATTTTCTAGCATCTGTTTTTCATGCGTGGGGGGATAGGCACGTCTTTTTCACGCTCCGCATATGTTTTTCAGGGATTTTTCTCTTCGTGCCGTCCCCTTCCGATGGTCGGGCCGCGCTCTCGTGAACCGAGCCTGCGCGCCGTGCGCTTGTCTCGGCCATGCGGCGTCGATCGCTGACGGGACAATGGCGCGCCATCCTTGATGATGGCTGGCGCACTTGTGTCTGTCATGCCGAACAAGAATGCCGGCATGGAACCCCTCTCCAGCTTACATCAAGAGCGGTGACGCCTGCCGGCTGTGCGTCAATGACTTTTTCCCGTAAGGCGGTCTAAGCGCTCTGCCCGTCTTGCCTTATCTTCTTGCGGACGGGCAGAGCGCTAAGGCCGTCTAAACGGTCCCCCACAAAAGTCATTGACCCATCCCCGCTCTTGATCGAGGTCCAAATCAATGACGCCCCGCTTTAAGACGGGGCGGCTCTTTTGGTTTGGTTTTTGGACGCTCGCCGCTGGGCAAGGGTTCATGCGCGGCGGTGATTTGAAAAAACTGCTTCGCATGAAACTCAAACCCAAACCATGCGAGGACACCATGAGCATTATTTTATACGCCCAACCCTACAACATTGACGCAGAAGGCTTTTATTTCCGAAGCGCAGCGGAGTACGCCAAGCTCGCCGCCAGCCTCACCGACCGTTACGGCAACGCCGTCGAAGAATTCGAAATCCAGATGATTGAAGCGGACGACATCGATTGCGAACTCGCCAAGGCATGGGATTTGAGTCAATGCAACTTCGCCGCCTATTTGGACGCCACCGACAAATGGAGCGATGACGAAAAGACTGCCGTCATCATCGCCGTGGGCGAATGCGGCTATAACCTCGACCCCCAATCCATCGACCCCAACGATTTTGACGTTCAGCTTTTCGAACTAGATTCAATGCGCGACCTCGCCATCGAATTTGTTGAAGACGGCGTTCTCGGCGATATCCCCAAGGCACTCCAATACTACGTCGATTATGACGCTTTCGCCCGTGACTTGGCAGTCGATTACAGCGAGTGCGCACAGCGCGATTGCGATGTCGGCCAGCTTTGTCGTCGACCCAGAGCATCCAGCCTTCATGTGCTCCCTGGCGACAGTGGAGGGCTCCGCCATGATCATGTCATGGACAGTCTGGCTGTGCCGACGTTCGTGCTCGAAATTAATCTGGTTGGTCATCGCTCGACATCCATCCCCACGTTCGCACACTGGATAAATGGCGTCCGTAAGGAAGTACAGCTGCACGTTTGCAATCGAACTGGGGGGCGTTTCCAAGGTCAAGCAACTAACTTCCGCTAATGGCTATTTGCTTAAGTTTGTATAGCTCGCATTACGTGCGTTTGCGCTTGATCACGTCATTTAACTTCAGCTATTTTGCAAAAAGTAATAGAAAGCTGAAGTCACTATGAGAGGGCCTGTGCGCATGAGTGCGACCCGCAACACGAAGGCGACATAAGTGGCAAAGCCGAAGTCAAAGAAGCCATGGAATGCCGGCAAGGTCGTGGGACCGAAGAAGCCCCTCGACCGCGAGAGCCTCAACGCCCTGCGGCGGATTCTCAAGGGTAAGGAGAAGCTGCGCGACCTGGCTCTCCTTGAGGTGGCCGTCACGACCATGTTGCGCGGCTGCGACCTTCTCCAGCTTCGCGTCCGTGACGTCGCCGGCTTCGATGGTGGCATCGTCGACCGCTTCACCTTGCGCCAGAAGAAGACCAAGGAGGGCGTCGTCGTCACGCTTTCGGATGCTGCCCGTGCCGCGCTGGAGGCCTGGATCGCAGAGAGTGACAAGGACGCCTCCGATTTCCTCTTCACGGCCAAGTCGAACCACCATGGGCCGGCAATGACGACCAAGGCCTTCTGGGACCTGACCAAGGCCTGGGCGCAGCTCATTCACGTCGATCCGAAAGACCTCGGGACGCATTCCCTGCGGCGCACGCAGGCTGCGCACATTTACAAGCGCACCGGCTCGATCCGAACGGTGCAGAAACTGCTCGGGCATTCGTCGCACGCGGCAACCGAGCGCTACCTTGGCATCGAGGTCGAGGACGCGCTTGAGTTGAAGCGTCTGTATGAGATATAGGCGGGATTTTCCGGGCAACCCGACCTGAAGCCCCAATCAATTGCGTTGGGGTTGGAAAAGATCGATGATGCACTGAAAGTCCGTAGACGTCGACTTTCTGAGATCATGGTTGCAGCACAGTGGAACCAGGAAGGTTTGCAATGATCAATAAGCGGGCGGCACTATTGGTCGACATCGTAACCCAAGCGGGTGCGCTGTTTCGGCATACAGGCGATCCGTACTACCGGGCGATGGCCGACAATCCAGTTCAGCTTGAAACCGAAGAGTTGGAGAAGCTCGCAGATCAGCTCGGAGAGGAATGCGACCGTCGAGGCGCGTCGGTCACGACCCTGAGCAATCGCCGTGGTGGCCAATTGGAGGCTGAACTCAATGCGGCATGGGATGAAGGATACGAATTCGCTATTGGCTCGGAAGATGGTGAGGAGGGCGACGAAGACGATGACGATGAGTCCGGAGGGGAAGTATTCGAACGACGACGCAGGCCATTGTTGCCGCGTACGCCCCTTCACGAACGCTTGGCCGATCTTGCGGAGGAGCGCTTCCGTGTCGCCGACGAGCTGGGGCTATCTGCTGCGGGGGACCTAGCCAAAATTCTGGCACTCATCGAAGCAGAAGAATATCTCGAAGCGGCTGAGGTTATGGCCGCCCTCGATCAAAGAATCGAGGAGATGCGTGGCCGTCAAAAATCCTAAGCTGCATGCCCGCTATAGGCAGGTCGCACCAGGTGCGGCAACGATCTCCTGCCACTTCGGACCCAGTTCTGCTCGGGCAGAGATAGCGTTGTCAGCCCCAGGTTGCCCGTCTTTATACATCTTCACGACCAGACCCTGATTATGCGAGCCCGCAATGATCGGTTGGCCGCCGGTGACAGTTGTCGTGGAGCCGGTCGTCATAGAGACATTGTTGCCGTAGACGGTTCCGTAACCTGAGCCCGAAGTCCTCGCCACGACCGGAGTGTGGCCCACCACCGCAACATTATTGGCGTAAGCACCGCCAGTTATCAGGAACCGGTCGTACCCCCTTTTGATAGTCTCGACCGCCGCGCCTCTGAGCGCCACCTTCTGCGCGCCTGTCATACCGCAAACGGGTGCGGCGGCTGAGGTGATCTGGATGGTGTCGTTCGAAAGTGGAATGACAGTTGCGTGAGCGCAGGCAGCAAGTCCGAGCGAGAGTGTGGCGGGAAGAAATCGCATAAAATGTTCCAAGGTTGACGTCCATAAGGTTTCAAAGGTCACTGCTAATAATTCAGCGTCAAGATGGAAATGACTTCAGTCGGTCTTGGTGCACCATTTTTTGAGTTGGGTGTGACAGGTTCGGATGCGCTACCCGGCCATCCCATCGCCTACTGACAAACCAGCCCGCAGCCGCTAACCTCCAGCTGATTAGACTGGGGGTCCGCATTGCCGCGTTTGTTCATTTCTCATTCGTCCAAAGATAACGTCCAGGCGCTTGCGTTCCAGCGCTGGCTCATGGCCGGCGGCTGGTCGAAGGAGGACGTCTTCATCGACCTTCATGGGATCGGTGCCGGGGAACGCTGGCGCGACACGTTGCGCAAGGCCAATGCCTCTTGCGAGGCGGTCCTTCTGCTCGCGTCCCCTGACAGCCTCGACAGCGCGGAATGCCAGCGCGAGATGAATCTGGCCGAGGACCTCGGCAAGGAGATCATCGTCGCCCTCCTGCGCGACCTGAACCCCGCCGATCCACGCCTCGCGCGCTGGGCCGACCGCCAATTCGTGGACCTCTCTGCCGAGCCGCAGGAGCGCATGGAGTCCATCGAGCATGATGGGCAACTCCAGCGCGTGCATTTTCACATGCCCGCCCTCAAACAAGACGGTGAACTCATCTACATCATCGATGCGTGGAAGCACGACCTGCCCACCATCTTGTCGAAGCTGATGACGCTCGATGATGAAGCCATCATGCGGATATTCACATTTGCCGTTGCCGAAACCTTGCCCTGCGGCAACGTCCTTGTCGAAATGCTGGGGCAGTCGATGGAGGTTGATTTGGGCGCGGTGCATAAGCCTGACGATGTGTTCTTCGACTTGCTCAAAGACAAGCAGGCAATCAATGCCGCACTCGAAGAAGTGACCAGCAAGCGGCAAGCCGCCTGCCACATCAGCGATACCGCCAAGGTGCAAAAATCAGTCCTTTGCAACGCCATCAAGGCGAGCCAGCCTGACTGGACACCGCGCTACTTTAAGTTCCCGATAGGGGCTTACACCGACAAGGGAGTCACGGGGGGCGGGGTTCCCGCCTTTGACCACTGGTCAGCCATCGCGCTCTGGCTGGACGACAGCCAAGAAAAGTCTAACGCACCGCAAGCCAAAGCGGCATAGCCAAGCATTGCCTGACGCTAAAAAAACGCCTCCTCGCTGAATTGAGTGGGCTGAGCGGTCGGGAAGCGGCTTGATCGTGTTGGCAGAGCGGAGGTCGTCGTGGCGGGCGGCAGTCAAGGACGCGCTCTCAGCGCGCCCCTTTGGGGCTTGTCCTTGAAGGCCGGCCGGCACGGCGGCAGACTAGGCGCCAGGATCGTCCCTCAACCCTGGTGGCCAACATGCGCGACACTCAACTCTTCCAGCTTGCCCTCGGCATCACCTCGCCGTGGTTCGTGGCGGCCTCCGACTTCGACGGCGAGAAGAAGCGGCTCGACATCGAGATCGACTTCCATAGCGGCTCCCGCTTCGCGTGCCCGGACTGCAAGGCCGACGGCTGCCCCGTGCACGACACCACCGAGAAGACCTGGCGGCATCTCGACTTCTTCCAGCATCAGGCGTTCCTGCATGCGCGGACGCCACGCATCACCTGCTCCAAGTGCGGCGTCCGCCAGGTCGAGGTGCCGTGGGCGCGCAAGGGCTCCGGCTTCACGCTCTTGTTCGAGGCGCTGGCCATGACGCTCGTCGCGCACATGCCGGTCGCAGCCGCAGCCCGCATGCTGGGTGAGCACGACACCAAGCTCTGGCGCGTCGTCCATCATTACGTCGAGCAAGCGCTTGGCGAACTCGATCTCTCGGCCTTGAAGCGCGTCTGCATCGATGAGACCGCCGCAAGGCGCGGCCACAACTACATCACGCTGTTCGTCGACATCGATACGCGCCGCGTCGTCTTCATCGCCGAGGGACGCGGGCAGCAGACGGTTGCCCAGTTCGCCGATTGGGTCGACGCGCACAACTCCGATGCCTCGCGCGTCAAGGAGGTCTGCATCGACATGAGCGGTGCCTACATCGCCGGCGTCACGGAGAACCTGACCGAGGCCGAAATCACCTTCGACAAGTTCGTCCATGCGAAGCATGGCTCCGCCATGACGTCATGAAGCTGATCGGCGAAGCCGTCGACAAGGTGCGGCGTGCGGAGACGAAGAGCCGCCCGGAACTGAAGGGCAGCCGCTATCTCTGGCTCAAGAACGACGCCAACCTCACCGCCGCGCAAAAGACCGCGCGCGGATCGCTCGCCAAGGCCAACCTCAAGACGGCGCGCGCGTGGGCCATGCGGCTCGCGTTCCAGGACATCTACAAGGAGCGCTCGCGCGGCTGGGCCGAGGTCATGTTCGACCGCTGGTGCTCCTGGGCCAGACGATCGCGTCTCGAGCCGATGAAGGCTGTTGCTGGAACGCTGAGGCGCCATGCCGAAGGCATTCTGGCCTGGTTCGACAGCCGCATCGCCAACGGCCTGATCGAAGGCATCAACTCGCTGGTGCAGGCCGCAAAGGCAAAGGCGCGCGGCTACCGCTCGCTGCGCAACCTCAAGGCCATCACCTACCTCGTCGCCGGCAAACTCCAACTCAAGCTACCCACTTGAAACAGCGGAGAGCCAATTTATTTGAATTTAAGCAATCGTAAGTCCGTGCTCTGTGTTCCGCCGCTTGGCGCATGATCGAGAGCGGCGGTCAAGTGCGATCGGCGCTGATATGACAGAGGCGTCGATTGGAAGATGGTCGGTTCGAGCCGTCCGAAGTTCCAAGACGGTCGCATGCCGGGCCACATCGATCCCATTGCGCTGCGGGACGACGCCGGTGAAATCGGCCAAGAACGATCTGTCGCAAACATCACAATGCATGGAGCGGATCGTGCCGGCCGACGGCCGTGAGTTCCGCCACGAGAACTCGCCGTTAATCATGTTGTTTTGTCGCACTGTTGCGCCTCGCGGTTAAGTAAAAAGAACCCTTCAAAAAAATCGATCAATTCAAAATAAAATTGAAAATAATTTGAGCGCGTCCGTGAAGTGCCCCTTCAAGGTTTGTTGCTAAAACAATAAGCGTGACGCAGCAGCTTTCGATAACAACGAAATAAATTCGGCGATCTGCGCACGCCGCAAAAAAACAGACGAACAGTAACAGGCGAGATCAGCAGAATGGCCACGATCAACGGGACGGACGTAGCGGACGATCTCCAGGGAACCGAACTGGCGGATCAGATCAATTCGCTGGCGGGAGACGACACCATTCGCGGTGGCGACGGCGACGACGATATCAATGGCGGTTCTGGAAACGACGCCATTTTCGGCGAGGGCGGCAACGATACGTTGTTCGGCTCTACCGGCGACGATTCCATTCATGGCGGTCCGGGCAACGATACACTGACGGCCGGCCTCGGGGCTGACTCCTTGTTCGGTGAAGAGGGTAACGACTTCCTATATGGCGACCGCGATGCGGAATTCCTCGATGGCGGTCCTGGCGACGACTTTCTGATTGGCGATTCCGGCAACGACGTCATCGTCGGTGGCGACGGCATTGACCAGATATCCGGCGGCAACGGCGACGACACCATGGACGGTGGCCCCGGCAACGATTCGATCAGCGGTGACGCAGGCAACGACACCATCAATGGTGGTGCGGGAGACGACCGCGTTTTCGCCGGATCCGGCAACGACCTGATCACCTATGTCGTCGGGCAGGGCGCCGACCTTGTAATAGGTGGCAAGGATGTCGATACGCTCCGTCTCGAAGTGACTTCCCAAGACCTGCCTTCGGTTCGTGACGAGATCCTGGAGTATGCAGCTTGGCTTGAGGGCCAGGTCTCCGCGGCCGGCGGCGAACTGGCTTACGGCAATCTCTCGATCGGCCAGACCTTCAAATTTTCGTTCGGACTGACCGTTTCGACGGTCGAAAAGCTGGAAATTTCCGTCGACGGCAAAATGCGCGATCTCGCATCTTTGTCGAATTCGGCTCCGGTCGTCGCCGAAGTCCAGTCCTTGTCGGGCACCGAGGATCAGCCGATTGTCGGCAACATTGGCGCCAGTGATCCCGACGGCGACGCGATGAACTATGAGCTGATTTCGGGACCGGCGAACGGCGAGCTTGCCTTCAACGCCGAAACCGGCGCGTTCAGCTATTTTCCCGCCTCGAATTACGCGGGCGCCGATTCATTCTCCGTCCTCGTATCCGACGGCCAGGGTGGCTTCGCCGAACAGCGCGTCGATATCGCGGTCGCCGGCAAGGCCGACGATCCGACTCTGTCGGTGGCCGTTCCGCAGACCGGCACGGCCAGCGTGATGCAGGGCACCGACGGAAACGACGTCATCATTGCTAACCGCATGGCGGCGGATAACAGCCAGACTTACGCGCTTGCGATCGAAGCGGGGCTAACCGACACCGATGGCTCCGAAACGCTGGCGATCGCCGTCGCAGGCATGCCCGAAGGGGCTGTTTTGTCGGCAGGTGCGCAGCAGGAAGACGGCACATGGCTCTTGAGCGCCGACCAGCTTGAAGGCCTGAGTGTGACGCTTGCTGTGCCCGGTGAAGTGACGCTCGATATCTCTGCAATTTCGACCGAGTCGAATGGAGATACGGCTGTCACGTCGCAGACGGTCAGTTTCGGCACGTCGAATAACGCCGATGATAACTTTATCGACGCCGGCGCCGGCAACGACTATGTCCGCGCGGGCCGCGGCGATGACGTCGTGATCGGCGGCCAGGGCAACGATTTCCTCTACGGTGGCCGCGGCAATGACACACTCGATTACTCGACGTCACAGTCATCCGTCTGGGTAAACCTCAAGGCGCACAAGGCGTTTGGCGAGGATAGCGGCTTTGATCATGTGCGCGCCTTCGAAAACGTGACGGGTACCGGCCAGAACGATCGCATCATTGGCAACAACGCCGTCAACAACATCTCCGGCGGCGCTGGCAACGACATCATCTCCGGCGGGCGCGGCGCCGACGTGTTGGCTGGCGGCGAGGGGGCGGATTCGTTCTCGTTCCACCGCTCGGACGTGATCTCCGGACGCAACCATCACGGTGTCGACACGATCACCGATTTCGACGAGTTCGACACGCTCGATTTCAGCGAGTTGCTGCGTGGCGGTCGCAAGGCCCAAGCTGGCGACAGCGTAACTGCGACCGTGGTCGAGGGCGGCACACTGATTTCTGTCGAGATGGGAGGCCGGCGCGGCAGCGTTGACGTTGTATTCCTCGAAGGCGTCACCGATTTCGACCTAGACCAGATCAGCGTCGAACGCGGCAACGATGGTGGTCGCGGTAACGCATTCGGCCATTATGCCGGCGGCGGCTCAACCGATCACGGTTCGCGCCACGACTCTGCGGACGACCATTCCGCGTCCAACTCCGGAGCCGAGTTGTTTGCATAACCATCAGATCGACGGTCAAACGCGGCAATGAGCTACCTCCTGGCCTGGCAGGTCCGCCATCGGATCTGCCGGGCCACTTTTATTGTGCCTCGCCGCGTTTTCGCTTCAGTGAACGGATTTCTCGCCGCAGATATAGTTTTCGAGTTCGGAAATGATAAAGGTCTTTTCCTCGATGATGCTCTTGACGATATCACCGATGGAAATGATGCCGATCACGCGTCCCTTTTCAAGGACCGGAAGATACCGGACCCGGCGTTTCGTCATCAGGTCCATGCACTGGTCGACCCTCTGCTCGGCGCGCGCGCACACGACACGCCGGTCCATGATTTCGACCACCAGCGTGTCAGGCGAAGCCTTGCCCTTGAGTATGACGTTTCGTGCGTAATCGCGTTCGGTAATGATGCCGATGAGCTTTCGACCGTCCAACACCAGTAGCGATCCGACATCGCGCTCGGCCATGATGCCGATCGCCTCATAAACCGTCTGATATGGAGTGACCGTCCAGACGTCGCTTCCCTTGATCTGAATTAACTGCTTGGCCGTGTTCATGCTCTTGCCTCCAGTAGGTCAGGACTCCCCGTCCACCCCTCCGCTCCCAAAGAGATGCCGGCAGCTCAGATCATTCGCAATACGCGCGTTCTTGGAGTACTTTTTTTGGGGCCAGAACTTCGGAAGAGTATTATGGCACTATACTGCAATGGCCAGGCAATGTCCTTGATGAAAGTCGTCTTTCTGCGACCTGTGCAAAACTGGGTTGCGCGAGCCTGCGTCTGACCCGTGCATGCAAGCGCCCGCCATGAGAATTACCTTTCTGAGCACGCCCTCGCCCGGATTGACACTGGCTCGCATTAACGATGGCGATGACAACCGCAAAGCATTGTCTGTAAGGTGACGCAGGTTGCAAAGGGACCCTTATCGATGTCGGACCTATCAGGAGGCGTTGAACTCGCGAAGACCCCGCTCCATGACTTTCATGTGGAGCACGGTGCCCGCATGGTCGGGTTCGCGGGCTACCAGATGCCGGTCCAGTATTCCTTGGGCGTCCTGAAGGAACACCTGCACACGCGTAATGCTGCGGGTCTGTTCGACGTCTCGCACATGGGCCAGCTTGCCGTCACCGCCGCGAGCGGGGATCTCGACGAGGCCAAGCTTGCCCTCGAAAGGCTGATCCCGGTCGATATTCTAGGCTTGGCACCGGGCCGCCAGCGCTACGGCTTTTTCACTAACGATGTGGGCGGGATTCTCGATGACCTGATGATCGCCAATCTCGGTGACCGGCTTGTCCTCGTCGTCAACGCTGCAAGAAAAGCGGCAGACGAAGCCCATTTGCGAAAGAATCTGCCGCCCGGCATCACGGTAGAGAAGATTGATCGCGCGCTCATCGCCTTGCAGGGGCCGAAAGCCGAAGCCGCCCTGGCGCGGCTGGCGCCGGATTGTGCCGCCATGCGTTTCATGGATGCCAGGTCGCTTGCCATTCTTGGCGAGCCCTGTCGGTTGACGAGGTCGGGCTATACCGGTGAAGATGGTTTCGAGATAAGCCTGCCGAACGAGGCTGCTGTTGCTATCGCAGATGCGCTGGTTGGTATGGAGGAGGTCGAACCGATTGGCCTCGGCGCGCGCGACAGCCTCCGTCTCGAAGCGGGTCTATGTCTCTATGGTTCGGACATTGATGAAACGACTTCTCCCGTGGAGGCTCGGTTGACCTGGGCCATCCCGAAGGTACGCCGCGACGGCGGCGCGCGCTGCGGCGGCTTCCCCGGCGAAACCGCAATCCTCGGGCAGCTGCGGGCCGGTGTTTCGCGTTACAGGGTTGGACTGCGCCCGGAAGGTCGCGCCCCTGTCCGGGCCGGTGCGTTATTGTTCGCTGGCCAAACCGGCGGTGAGCCGGTTGGTGAAGTCACTTCGGGCGGCTTCGGTCCGAGCGTGGCTCAACCTGTGGCCATGGGCTATGCCGCGGCCGGTCAGTCCGAACCGGGAACCCGGCTCTTTGCCGAAGTTCGCGGAAAACGCCTTGGCGTTGATGTCGCGCAACTGCCGTTCGCGCCATCGCGTTTTAAGAGATAACTCCAACCAATCTCCGGAGGATGAGTGTGCTGAAGTTCACCAAGGACCACGAGTGGGTAAAGATCGATGGCGGCCAGGCTACTGTCGGCATCACCGCGCATGCCGCAGAACAGCTTGGCGATCTGGTCTTCGTGGAGTTGCCGGAAGTCGGTAAGGTGCTCGGCAAGGGCGACAACGCGGCGGTTGTCGAATCCGTCAAGGCCGCATCCGACGTTTATTCACCGATCTCCGGCACGGTCAGCGAAGTCAACGATATCGTTGTCGAAGACCCATCGATCATCAATTCGGATGCCGCCGGAGCCGGGTGGTTCTTCAAGTTGACACTCAAGGATGCATCCGAGTCCGATGCCCTCCTCGATGAGGCCGCCTACAACCAGCTGATCGCCTGACGCATGTTCAAATCAGAACCCTATCAGCCCTACGACTTCGCCAACCGCCGGCACATCGGCCCCTCTCCCGAAGAGATCGCCGAAATGCTCGAGGCGCTGGGCTATTCGAGCCTGGATGAATTGATCGATGCGACGATCCCGGCAGGAATCCGGCAAAAAGAGCCGCTCGATTTCGGCCGCCCGGTCACCGAATTAGGTTCACTGGACCGCATGCGCGCGGTCGCGCACAAGAACAAGGTTCTGACCTCGCTGATCGGCCAGGGTTATCACGGCACCATCATGCCGCCTGCGATCCAGCGCAACATCCTGGAGAATCCGGCCTGGTACACAGCCTACACGCCTTATCAGCCGGAGATCAGCCAGGGCCGGCTTGAAGCGCTGTTGAACTTCCAGACGCTGGTCACCGACCTGACCGGACTTGATATTGCCAACGCCTCGCTGCTCGACGAAGCCACCGCCGCCGCCGAGGCGATGGCGATGGCCCATCGGCTTTCCAAAGCCAAATCGGACACTTTTTTTGTCGATGCCGAATGCCTGCCGCAGACGATCGCCGTCTTGAAGACACGTGCCGAACCGCTCGGCTGGAACGTCGTCGTCGGCGACCCTGGCAGCGATCTCGACCCCTCGGCGGTTTTCGGTGCGATCTTCCAGTACCCCGGCGTGTGCGGCAGGTTCCATGACTTCACCGATTCGATCGCCGGCCTGCACGCTGCGGGTGCGCTGGCGATTGTCGCCGCCGACCCGATGGCCCTGACGCTTCTGAAGCCCCCCGGTGAAATGGGCGCCGACATTGCTGTTGGCTCGATGCAGCGCTTTGGCATGCCGGTCGGATACGGCGGACCGCACGCGGCTTATATCGCAGTCAAGGACGCCTACAAGCGCGGCATACCCGGGCGCATGGTCGGCGTTTCCATCGATGCCAGGGGCAACCGCGCCTACCGCCTCGCCCTGCAGACCCGCGAGCAGCACATCCGCCGCGAAAAGGCGACGTCCAACATCTGCACCGCACAGGTGCTGCCGGCGGTCATCGCCGCAATGTATGCCGTCTTTCATGGCCCCCGCGGGCTGAAGGCCATCGCCGAACGCATCCACCGCAGCACGACGCGCGTGGCTGGCGGACTTGCTTCGCTTGGCTTCAGGATCGATCCGGAGGAATATTTCGACACCATCACTGTCGAGGTCGGGCCTTACCAGGGCCTCATCATGAAGAACGCCGTCGACAATGGCGTGAACCTGAGAAAGGTCGGTCGCGACCGCATTGGCATCACGGTCGACGAGCGAACCTTGCCCGAACACATCAAGGCGGTCTGGCGGGCCTTTGGCGGTTTCGACCTCGAATTCTCGTACGAGCCGGCGCCATACTACCTGCCGAAGGCTCTGATCCGCACGTCGCCTTATCTCCAGCATCCCGTCTTTCACATGAACCGCGCCGAAAGCGAGATGACCCGCTACATGCGTCGCCTTGCCGACCGCGATCTCGCCCTCGACCGTGCCATGATCCCGCTGGGTTCCTGCACGATGAAGCTCAACGCCACCGTCGAGATGCTCCCGATTACCTGGCCGGAGTTCGCCAAGATCCATCCATTCGCGCCGGTCGACCAGGCTGAAGGCTATACCGAGTTGATCGGCGATCTGTCTGATAAGCTCTGCAGCATCACCGGTTACGATGCGATTTCCATGCAACCGAATTCCGGCGCGCAAGGCGAGTACGCCGGGCTACTCACGATCCGCGCCTACCACAAGGCCCGCGGCGAGGAACATCGCAACGTCTGCCTGATTCCGGCCTCGGCTCATGGCACCAATCCGGCGTCGGCGGCGATGTGCGGCATGGACGTCATCGTCGTCGGCACCGACGAAAAAGGCAACATCGACATCGAGGAATTCCGCGCCAAGGCGGAGGCCAATTCGGACAAGCTCGCCGCCGCGATGATCACCTACCCTTCCACGCATGGCGTATTCGAGGAAACGGTCCGCGAGATCTGTGACATCGTGCATGTCAATGGTGGCCAGGTCTATCTTGACGGCGCCAACCTCAACGCGCTCGTCGGCTTGGCCCGGCTCGGCGACCTTGGCGCCGACGTCAGCCATCTCAACCTGCACAAGACATTCTGCATCCCGCATGGCGGCGGCGGCCCCGGCATGGGTCCGATCGGGGTCAAGGCTCACTTGGCAGAACACCTTCCGGGGCATCCGGAGACCGGCGGCAACGAGATGACGGTTTCCGCCGCACCATACGGTTCGCCGTCGATCCTGCCGATCTCATGGAGCTACTGCCTGATGATGGGCGGCGAAGGCCTGACGCAAGCGTCCCGCATCGCGATCCTCAACGCGAATTATATCGCCAAGCGGCTCTCCGAAGCCTACGCGGTCCTTTACACCGGCAAGAACGGTCGGGTCGCCCATGAGTGCATCGTCGATACGCGCCCCTTCAAGGACAGCGCTGGCGTAACCGTTGACGACATCGCCAAGCGTCTGGTCGATTGCGGCTTTCACGCGCCCACCATGAGCTGGCCGGTCGCCGGTACGCTGATGATCGAGCCGACAGAATCGGAGACCAAGGCCGAGCTGGACCGCTTCTGCGATGCGATGCTCGGCATTGCGCGCGAAATCGCCGACATCGCGTCCGGAAAGAGCGACCGGGAAAATAACCCTTTGAAGAATGCCCCGCACACGGTCGAGGACCTCGTCGGCGAGTGGGCCCGCCCATATTCGCGCGAACAGGCCTGCTTTCCTACTGGCGCCTTCCGCGTCGATAAGTATTGGCCGCCGGTCAACCGCGTCGACAACGTCTATGGCGACCGCCATCTGGCCTGCACCTGCCCTCCGATCGAGAGTTACGCCAAATAGCCTCGGCGACCAGTATTGATCGGGGCGGCGGGGGAAGGGCTGTCCGTTAGAACGGCACAATACCGCCGTCGACGTCGTGCTGCGCCGCAATAGAAGTCCGTTCCCCGGCGGTTAATCAACACCTGCTTGCCACTGGCGCTGGAGCCGCGTCTCGCGCTAGACTAAAGGCTACCATGATGCGCAATCGCCCTGGACGCACAGGGCAGGCGCGACTGAGCGCCGATTGAGCCCCGTCCTCGGCCGCCCGGAATGCTTTCAGGAGCGAACGACTTTATGCAGGCGCGGCCTCGAACCTTTGCGGGAGCGGAAGTGAGAAACGTGACGGATTCGTCGGACCCCTCCCGGGACCGTCCCGCGCCCAGGAACGTCGCCGTGCTGGCGATCGCCGACAAGAACCCGATCGTTCGCGCCGGACTGGCCGACTTCATCGCACGCGATGACCGCTTCTTGATCCGCGATATGTTGACCAGCGGCGCCGAGTTCATCGCGCTGTGCGAGCGAAGCCGGATCGACGTCGGCGTGATCGGCTGGGGCCTGCCCGACATGACCGGCGGCGATGTACTGCGTGCCATCAAGCGGCGCGGTTTGCCGACACGCGTCGTCGTCTATACCGGTGACTACAGCCCCGGCGTTCTGCGCGAAGCGGTCAAGAGCGGCGCTTGGGGCGTCACCTCGAAAGCCGATGATCCCGCCGTCCTGATCGAGACGCTGGCAAGCGTCCGTGCCGGCCGCATGAGCATCCCCTATATCGATATCAGCCAGCTTGCCACCGACCCGCTCGAAAACCTCACCGTCCGCGAGCAGGAATTGATGCGCGCGCTCGCCAAGGGATGGACCAACGAGCAGATCGCCAGCCGCATCGGCATCTCACGCAATACCGTCAAATACCACTTGAAGAACCTTTACGAGAAGATCGGGGCGTCCAACCGCGCTCAAGCCGTCGCCATGTATCTCTCCAGCGCCTCGAACCGCTGACCCCGCAGCGGATCCAGCCTCTCGCAGTGGGTAGTAAAGTGCCTACCCACCCGATTGGGCGACTACCCATTCGGGTAGTCAATCGGAGCCAACAAATTGATATTGAATAATTTTACGGTGAAGTGATGCCTATCCAGGCGGGTGGTAAAAGCTATCCGCGCGGGTGTTGTTACCCCTTCGACCAAAGTCCATAACAAGTGCGACGCCGACCGGAGCCCGCGCTCCCCGTCAAAAGCGAATGACCGGCCAAGGCCCGCCATGGGCCGCCCATCAGATAACGATCTTCGGAGGGACAAACAGCCAATGCTCGTACAGCCGCACCTATTCATTCCCGGCCCAACCAACATTCCCGAGCCTGTGCGCATGGCCATGAACCTGCCCATGGAAGACATGCGCAGTCCCGAATTTCCCAAATTCACCCTGCCGCTGTTCGAGGACCTGAAGAAGGTCTTCAAGATGAAGGACGGCCGCGTTTTCGTGTTCCCGTCGTCGGGAACCGGCGCCTGGGAATCGGCGATCGAGAATACACTCGCCCCCGGCGACAAGGTCTTGATGTCGAGCTTCGGCCAGTTTTCGCTGCTCTGGGTCGACATGGCCACCCGTCTCGGCCTCGAAGTCATCCACTGCGAAGAAGAGTGGGGCACCGGCGTCCCGCTTGAAAAGTATGCCGAAATCCTGGCCAAGGACACCGCCCGCGAAATCAAGGCGGTCTTCGCCACCCATAACGAAACCGCAACCGGCGTTTCGAGCGACATCGCAGGCGTCCGCAAGGCCCTCGACGCCGCAAACCACCCCGCGCTTCTGATGGTCGACGGCGTTTCCTCGGTTGCCTCCCTCGATATGCAGATGGGCGCCTGGGGCGTCGACTGCTGCGTTTCGGGTTCCCAGAAGGGCCTCATGCTGCCGACCGGCCTCGGTATCCTGGCCGTCAGCCAGAAGGCGCTCGACGCCAACAAGGCCCAGCAGCCGCGCATGAGCCGCTGCTACTTCTCTTTCGAGGACATGATCAAGACGAATGACCTCGGTTTCTTCCCCTACACGCCCGCCACCCAGTTGCTACGCGGTCTCCGCGCGTCGCTCGACATGATCTTCGACGAAGGCTTGGAAAACATCTTTGCCCGTCACACCCGCATGGCGACCGCCGTGCGCAAGGCCGTCGACGCCTGGGGCCTCAAGCTTTGCGCGAAAGAGCCCAAATGGCACTCCGACACGGTCAGCGCGATCATGGTGCCGGAAGGCATCGACGCCAACAACGTTCTGAAGACGGCCTACTACCGATACAACACGTCGCTGGGCACCGGCTTGAACAAGGTTGCAGGCAAAGTGTTCCGTATCGGCCATCTCGGTGCTCTCGATGAGGGCATGATCGGCGGCGTTCTCTTCAACGTTGAAATGGCGCTGTTGGACTGCGGGGTTAACATCAAGGCAGGTTCAGGCACGGGCGCCGCAGCCGAATACTTCCGCTCGACGGCCACCAAGTCGGCCACCTCGCGGGAAAACAGCGGTTTGAAGGCTGCGTGAGCCGGTCAAACGGCGATCTTAGCTAGTGTTCTGGATCAAACATTTGATTCCCGGGTGGAGGTCGTCAAATGTTTGTGAATCCAGAACACAATCAAAAGGTTGCCTAGTGTTCCGGGCTGACATTCAGGTTCCCGGCAGGGAACCATATGTCAGAGTCGGAAC
>JAHJSN010000057.1 GCA_018830445.1 Alphaproteobacteria bacterium
ATTCCCGGGTGGAGGTCGTCAAATGTTTGTGAATCCAGAACACAATCAAAAGGTTGCCTAGTCTTCTGGGCTGAGTGTTCCGGGCTGACATTCAGGTTCCCGGCAGGGAACCATATGTCAGAGTCGGAACACTAGTGTGGCATCGCGCCTTAATTGACCTGTTGGTGCCGCACAGGAGTTGTCAATTGAGGCGCGCTGAACGCCACACTAAACCATTGTTTTTGCCGGTGGCCTTCATGTCTCGCCTAAATCGTCAGCGGTTGCGGCCAGCACACCGATTTAGGCGAGACAGGCCACGAGTTGTGGTGCTTCGATAGTCGGTCCTGATTGTCCAAGTCGGCAGTCTGTTGGCGATCCGCAAACGCGTGGTCCCGGCCGCCCGCTCAATCGGCAAACAAAAACGAGCGCAAATCCATCCGGACTCGCGCTCTCAGTCTGATTGATGACACCCGATCGGAATGGCTTCGACGAAGACACCCGCAGCGGCGCACGACCCGTATTATTTCGCTTTGGCCAGCAGCGCCGCGAACGCGGGGTGATCGGCAATGTTCCCTTCGAATGGAATCGCCATTGCGAGCAGGTCGCGGATCGATATGACGCCGACCAGCTTACCCTCATCCAGCACCGGGATGTGGCGGAATCCGTGATTGTTCATCGTCTTCATCGCGTCAGCCAGATCGGCGTTCGGGCTCATGAAGATGACCGACTTGGTGAGGATGTCGGAGACCTTCAACTCCGCCAGTCCTGCCCCGTGCTTTGCAAAGTCCCTGACCAGATCCCGTTCCGACAGCATTCCCACCAGCATGCCGGCGGAACTCAGCACCGGCATGGCGCCGATCCCGTGCTGTTGCAGCTTTGTCGCCGCACTCTGGACAGAGTCGGTACTATGACAGGTCACCGGCTTCTGGCCGATTTTTTCGAGGTATTCATTGATCTTCAAAGCCCGATCTCCCTTGCTGCCCGTCACGGGCGATTTCTAGGCCATATCGGCCTCGCCCCGCCGTCCGGCGATTCTGCATCTGCACGGAAGACGGCCATATATTCGTAAATACGAATAATACGATGTATATAACAGCTTCGTCAAGACGAATACTTTGCGACGTCAGGACCGGTGTTTCCACTATTCTTGTGTTCATGCACCGCACGATCTACGCCGTCCAGTCCAATATGCCGCCCGCCATCGGCCACGGCCGACACATCGGCCGCCGTGCGGGGCGGGGGGCACCATCCAATTCTGTCACATACCTTAGCCAGTGATCATAATTTTGGCAGCTGCGGGGAAGCAAGCCGGCCTATGGTATCCGAAAGCGTGGAAACAGAGAACCAGCGTGAGCGGGTCACGAGCCAAGACGAACTTCGAGCTTATTTGGGTTCGCTAACAGATGCACCGGCGGATCGCACACTGAAGCTGCTTCTTCTCCTTGGGCAGCGACGTGATGAAGTCGGACGAACCGATGTGTGTGAGATCCGTGAAGACCTTCGAAACATTCCTGGCGGCATGACGGGGCGCACAAAAAACAAGTTGCCTCACGTAGTGCCGCTGACGCAGTTCGCGAAGGAATTGTTGAGCTCCGGGTTCAACCTTTACCCTACGACGCTCTTGCATCGTTTTCGCGACATCGTACGTGCCCACGAGATGCCCGATATTCGATTGCACGACTTGCGCCATTGCCGCACCACCGGCATGGCCGCAATTGGAATTCCCAGAGAGGTTCGGGAACGCGTGCAGAACCAGCGGCCGTCACGGCGACCTTCATATGGATGTGAACGCCTGAATGAGAAGCAGAGGGCGTCGTTGACGTTGCCGACCCAACCACGATGCCGCCTCGGCCAGACGCACCGTCGAGACATAGTGCACGCCGCGATCGAAGCGGTCGAAAGTCGCCAGCCCCCGGCGCCGCGCTCGGAGCGGTGCTCCAGCACCATCGGACGGCACGCTAATCCCGAGTTATCGCCAAATCTTGGTGACGGCGGGGCCGGTCAGGCGGCGGCGGGTTCGGGCTGAGGGATCGGCTTGGCGGCGACCTCCAGCCCGTCGGCGAACTTCCCACCCTGGATCAGTTTTGGCAACTGGGCGTGACCATCGAGGC
>JAHJSN010000058.1 GCA_018830445.1 Alphaproteobacteria bacterium
CAAAGAGCTGATGGCCCACATCGACGCCTTCATCGCCGCCTACAACGTCGATGCCAAGCCGTTCGTGTGGACCAAGTCCGAGGTTCATCAGAAACGCCTCAAGCCCTGTTTCGCGGATCAGTGATTCTGGGTACTAGCCTCTGTTGCCGTTGGACTTTAACTTAGCTGCGGTCCCGGCTAATCGGCAGGTGCAGATACGCACCTCAGTAATGCAGAGACTGCATGGACTGCACTATTCCGCTTCACCCCTTTTCGTACTGCCGCCCTCCGCCCTCCCGCTATCTCCGCCAGGAAAGCCCCCAGATGTTTCAGGTCTTCGACGTTGCCTCGGACTCTTCCCAAGTCGCTGAAAGAGTCGCGAGCCTCCGCAACGAACTCGCCGCTCGCAACATCGACGCCTACATCGTGCCGCGCACCGATGCCCACCAGGGCGAATACATCCCCGCCCGCGACGAGCGTCTCGCCTGGCTCACCGGCTTCACCGGCAGCGCCGGCAGCGCCGTCGTCTCGATGAAAAAGGCAGCCCTCTTCGTCGATGGCCGCTACACCGTGCAGGCCCGCAACGAAACCGATACGAACGTGATTGACGTCGTGCCCATGGCCGACAAGAAAGCCGAAGACTGGCTCGCACACGAACTGAAGTACGGCGCCAGGGTCGCCTTTGATCCGAAACTGTTCACGCTCGCCCAGATCCAGCGCCTGAAGCGCCGCCTTGCCGACAAGGAAATCAGGTTCAAGGCTATCCTGCCGTCTTCGAACCTGATCGACAGGCTGTGGAACGACCCCGATCGCCCGCCGCCGCCCACAGGGGCCATTGTGCCTCATCCCGCCTCGTTGGCCGGGCAAACCGCCAAGGAGAAGATCGCCGCTATCCAGTCCAGACTGAAGGAGCGCGAAATCGATGCCGCGATCCTGACCAGCCGCGAGTCGATTGCCTGGGCATTCAACCTGCGCGGTTGCGATGTCTCCCACACGCCGGTCTTTTCCGCCTTCGCGATCGTTCACCAGAAAGGCCGCGCCGAACTTTTCGTCGAGTTATCGAATCTCACTTCCGACGCGCAAAAAGCCTTGAAGCCGGTGGCCGATACCTCGCCCTACAATCAATTCCGCCACCGCCTGGGCGAACTGAAGAAGCAAGGCATCAAATTCGGCCTCGACCCGACGACGGCGAGCTACGCCATCGCCAGCCGCATCGGGATCAACAGATTCATCCGCCTCCCCGATCCGTGCATCGCCCCTCGCGCCATCAAGAACGCAACGCAGATTGCCGGCAGCAGGGCCGCCCATCAGCGCGACGGAGCCGCCGTGACACGCTTCCTTGCCTGGCTCGATGAAAACGCCGCGACCGGCAAGGTCGACGAGATCGCCGCAGCAACCGCACTCGAAGACTTCCGCCGTGAAACAGGTGAACTGAAGGAAATCAGCTTCGACACGATTGCCGGTTCCGGCCCCAACGGCGCCATCGTGCATTACCGCGTCAATTCCAAAACCAACCGCAAGCTGAAGCGCGGTGAATTGTTCCTCGTCGACTCAGGTGCACAATACCAGGACGGCACCACCGACATCACCCGCACCATTGCCATCGGCAAACCGGCGGGCGAAATGCGCCGGCACTTCACGCTCGTCCTGAAAGGACACATAGCCATTGCAACCGCACACTTCCCCAAGGGCACCCGCGGCCGCGACCTCGATCCCCTCGCCCGCAACGCGCTCTGGCAGGCGGGCCTCGACTATGACCACGGCACCGGCCACGGCGTCGGCAGCTATCTGTCGGTGCACGAAGGCCCGGTCTCGATTTCCCGCGCCAACGGCGAGGTCGTCAAACCCGGCATGATCCTCTCCAACGAACCCGGCTATTACCGCGAAGGCCATTACGGCATCCGCATCGAGAACCTCGTCCTCGTGAATGACCCGGAAGTCCCAAAGGGCGGCGACCGGCCGATGATGTCTTTCGAAACGCTCACCCTTGCCCCGATCGACCGCCGCCTGATCGACGCAGAACTGTTGACCAGGCCCGAACGCGACTGGCTCGACGCCTACCACGCCCGCGTCCTTAAAACGCTTGGGCCCCAACTCGACAAGCCCACCAGGTCCTGGCTCAAGGCCGCCTGCGCCCCGCTGTGAAGGCGACCTTCACCCACCCGAAATCAATTGCGCCCACTCGTCCTCGGTGAGTACCGCAACTCCGAGGTCGCGGGCTTTCGTCAGCTTCGAACCGGCGTCCGCCCCGGCCACCACGTAGTCGGTCTTCTTCGACACCGATCCGGCGACCTTCGCCCCCAGCCGCTCGGCTGTCGCCTTGGCCTCGCTGCGGCTGAATTTTTCCAGCGTGCCGGTGAACACCACCGTTTTTCCGGCCACCGGCGACTGCGTCGCGACCGCTTCGAGCGGCGTCGGCGTCACCTCGGCCAGAAGGTCATCGACAACCGTGACGTTGTGGGGTTCCGCGAAGAACTCGATGAGGGCCTCCGCAACCGTCCTGCCGATCCCGTCGATGTTGTTGAGATCCGCCCAGGCTTCGCTTGCTTCGCTTGCACCGGCCGCGATCATCGCTGCCTTGAACGTCGCCATGTCGCCATAGGATCTCGCCAGCACCTTCGCCGTGGTCTCCCCGACATGACGGATCCCGAGTCCAAAAATGAAGCGGTCGAGCGGCACCGCTCGCCGCGCATCGATGGAAGCAAAAAGTTTCCGGGCGGATTGTTCGCCCCACCCCTCGCGGTCCTTCAACCTCTTCAATGATCGCGCATCGCGCTTCTCCAGCGTGAAGATATCCGGCGGCGACTGGATCAGCCCGTCGTCGTAGAACCCCTGGATGCTCTTGTCGCCAAGCCCGTCTATATCAAAGGCGGTGCGCGATACGAAATGCTTGAGCCGCTCGACCCGCTGCGCCGGACAGATCAGCCCGCCCGTACACCGCCGCACCGCATCGGTCTTGCCGGATTTCTCATCGGCCTCCCGCACCGCATGGCTGCCGCATGCGGGGCAAAGCTCCGGAAATTTGAAAGGCTCCGCACTCTTCGGCCGCTTCTCCACGACAACCGACACGATCTGCGGAATCACATCGCCCGCGCGCTGCACGATCACGGTGTCCCCGACACGGACATCCTTGCGCGCGATCTCGTCCTCGTTGTGCAGGCTCGCATTTGAGACGACAACCCCACCGACCGTCACCGGCTCCAGCTTGGCAACCGGCGTCAGCGATCCCGTCCGACCGACCTGGATCTCGATATCCCGCAAAATCGTCGTCGCCTGCTCGGCGGGAAACTTGTGCGCGATCGCCCAGCGCGGTGCCCGGGAAACGAACCCCAGCCGCGCCTGCAGATCGAGCCGGTCGACCTTGTAGACGATGCCGTCGATGTCGTAGCCGAGCGTCGCGCGCCTTCCCTCCAGCGCCCGATAGTAGGCGATGAGCTCTTCCGCGCTTTGGCAAACAGTCATCTCCGGATTGGTCGGCATGCCCCATCTGGCGAATGCCGCCACCACGCCGGACTGTGTTGCCGCCGGCAGTTCCTTTGCCTCCCCCCAGCCATAGGCGAAGAACCGCAATGGCCGTTTCTCCGTGATCTTCGAGTCGAGCTGCCTTAATGAACCCGCTGCAGCGTTACGTGGATTTGCGAACACCTTTTGCCCTGCCGCCGCCTGCGCCTCGTTGAGCTTCTTGAAGTCGGCATGACCCATGAAGATTTCGCCGCGAATGTCGATCGACCCGGGAACCTCGACACCGGAAAGACGCGCCGGGATCTCCTGCATCGTCTTCACGTTGGAAGTAACGTTTTCGCCTTCCGCCCCGTCTCCGCGCGTCGCCGCCTCCACCAGGCGGCCCTTGTCGTAGCGCAGTGAAATTGACAACCCGTCGATCTTCGGCTCCGCCGTCAAGGCAATCGGGTCATCCTCGCCAAGTCCGAGGAAGCGCCGGATGCGCCCGACAAAATCGAACACGTCGTCCTCGCTGAAGGCATTGCCCAGTGAAAGCATGGGCACCCGGTGGCGGACCTTGCCGAACCCGTCGCTCGGCGCGGCCCCCACGCGCATGGAAGGACTGTCCTGCCTGATGAGTCCAGGAAATCGCGACTCGATGGCTTCGTTGCGCAGCCGCAAGGCATCGTATGCGGCGTCCGAAATTTCAGGAGCATCCGAGCGGTAATAGAGCGCATCGTGCTGCGCAATCTCGGCGGCCAGCCGCTCAAGTTCCAATCGCGCCTCGTCCTCGCTCAACTCTTCGACCGCCTTGTCTGCGGTCGGCTTTTTGGTCTTTCCCATATCGTCCCTTGCCACTCCCAGGCGTTCACGGCCGCATACAGACGTGCCTATTAGCCGATCCGGACAATTTGGTGGAGGCTCGTTTCCCACGTCGGGCCGACGATCGACAGAAAAGCTCACTCCTCCAGCGATCTGCGCGCATTTCCAGCAATCACACCACCTTTGTACGGACCTCTGCGGATTAATACTCCGCAATGTCGCCGGTTAGGCTTTGAGGTGGCCTCCAAAAAGCTGTAAGAAGCCCCATGAATTGGTCTGCACTCGCCAAGCCGGTACGATCTGGCGCGACCGCCCTGGTCTCGGGCATCGCGAACGCTGCCGGCTGGCTCAATCCCTGCAAGCTGTTCCAGCCGAAACCGGCCAGCAAGCAGCTGTCCTTCACGATAGCCTTCGTTGGCCTGGCCGCGAAAATGGCCAAGGCCGACGGGGTTGCCGTCAAGGTCGAAACCCAGGCCTTCGAGAGTTGCTTCTACGTGCCGCCCGAAGAACGCGCCAACGTCCAGCGGGTCTATCAGCTGGCCTCGCAGGATGTCGCCGGTTTCGAAGCGTATGCCGAACGCATCGCACGGATGCTCGCCGACGATCCTGCTTTGCTGAAGGATGTCTTCGAGTGCCTGTTCAACATCGCCGCTGCGGACGGAGTGTTGCATCAGGGCGAGGAAGCCTTCCTGCAAGCGGTCGCCGCGAAATTCGGCTATGACGAAATCGATTACCAGCGCGTGCGCTCACTGTTCGTCCACGACCCTTCAAGCCCCTATGTCGTCCTGGGCATCAGCCCGGATGCCACCGACGATGAATTGAAGGCCCGCCGCAAGGAACTCGTGCGTGAAAACCACCCCGACAAACTCGCGGCATCTGGCGTGCCCCAGGAGTTCCTCGTCCTTGCCGACAGGAAGCTCGCCGCCATAAATGCCGCCTACGACGCCATTTTGAAGGAGCGGGAAACCCGGTCCCGGGAGAAAGCCAGTGGTTGAGAAAGTCGCCCGCACGATCCCCGAACCGGCATCTACGGCGCTCGAACTCCATCCCGATAGCCCGCTTGTCGGCCGCCTTCACGCTTCCCCTAATTTCGAGCCGCGCAAAGGCGGCGTAAAGCCTTCGATCCTGCTCCTCCACTATACCGGCATGCCGTCCTGCGAGCGCGCCATCGACTGGCTTTCGCGCCCCGAGAGCAAGGTTTCGAGCCACTATGTCATCGACGTCGACGGCGCCATCACGCAACTCGTCAGCGAAGACATGCGCGCCTGGCATGCAGGCGTTTCGAAATGGCGCGGCGAAACCGACATCAACTCGGCGTCCGTCGGCATCGAGATCCACAACCCAGGCCACGGCGAGGACTACTGCGACTTTCCCGACAGACAGATGCAGGCCGTCGCTGATTTGTCGAATGAGATCATAACCCGTTGGGGCATTGCTCCCGAAGGCGTGCTTGGCCATTCCGACGTCGCACCCGGCCGCAAGATCGATCCCGGCGAACGCTTCGACTGGAAGGGCCTCGCGGATATCGGCATCGGCCGCTGGATCGAGCCGGAACCGGCAGGACCGCTGATCGGCAGCCACTCCCGCCAGCCGGGCCCGGACGAGATCACCCACGCGCAACGCCTGCTCGCCGGCTACGGCTACGCCATCGCCATCGACGGCCGCCTCGACGCCAGGGCGCGCGACGTCATCTCCGCCTTCCAGCTCCATTTCCGGCCGCAGCGCATCGACGGCGTCATCGACCCCTCGACGGTCGCAACCCTCGAACGCCTCGTTGACGCCAGCGATCTGGGACCGGCATCCTGACCCGGCCCTTGACTGCGCACCGCTTCCGCCCCTTATAGGCATCACACCAGTCGGCCGGACGGCCGCTGCCGGTGGGCGGACTTTGTGGTCAGACCCCATCGGTGGAGGAAAGTCCGGGCTCCATGGAAACACGGTGGCGGCTAACGGCCGCCGGGGGCGACCCCAGGGAAAGTGCCACAGAAAGCAAACCGCCTCATTGTCTTTCGGGATGGCGAGGTAAGGGTGAAAGGGTGCGGTAAGAGCGCACCGCGCGCTTGGTGACAGGCGTGGCAAGGTAAACCCCACCGGGAGCAAGACCGAATAGGGGTGGCCGGATGTGTTGATCGACCGGCTCCACGCGACTTCAGCTCGTCAACACTGCGCAAGCGTGTGTTGAGCAAAGGAAGTGTGGACCACGAAAAACGACGTCGAACCTGTTTCCAGGTGAGCCACCCGGGTTGGTTGCTAGAGGCGTTCAGCAATGGACGTCCCAGATGAATGGCCGTCGCGGAAGGTGGCCCAACACGACTTTAGGAAGTGTTGGCTGAAACCAGCCCAACACGACTTTAGGACGTGTTGGTCATACAAAGCCTTCCAGACAGAACCCGGCTTACAGGCCGACTGGTGTAATTGTTTTCGCCCCCTTCCCGAATGATCCGCCCGCCACCCTGGTCCTGGCCGAAGCAGTTAGCCCAACACGACTTTAGGAAGTGTTGGCCACTAACGAGGCAGCCCAACACGACTTTAGGAAGTGTTGGCCACTAACGAGACAGCCCAACACGACTTTAGGAAGTGTTGGCCACTAACGAGACAGCCCAACACGACTTTAGGAAGTGTTGGCCACTAACGAGACAGCCCA
>JAHJSN010000059.1 GCA_018830445.1 Alphaproteobacteria bacterium
GACACTTGGTCGATAGTGTGCTGCAACGGGAACCAAGTGTCGGCGCCGGAACACGAGTGTAGCGCACCTAACGTTTGGTCCCCGCTTGCGGCTTGGCTCGATGCCAAACGTTTGGTGCAAAAGCTACACTAGAATCATAGTTTTGCTCGTGTTCCATATGGCTCCGACACTTGGTCGATAGTGTGCTGCAACGGGAACCAAGTGTCGGCGCCGGAACACGAGTGTTCTTGATCAAACATTTGATTCCCGGGTGGAGGTCGTCAAATGTTTGTGAATCCAGAACACAATCAAAAGGTTGCCTAGTGTTCCGGGCTGACATTCAGGTTCCCGGCAGGGAACCATATGTCAGAGTCGGAACACTAGCACGCTTTGCAGTCATCTGGGGCCTTTTGGCTGCGATTACACCCCCTGCGAGGCCGTCCGAAATCAGCTGTCGAGGACCTCGATGCGCGGGACACGGCCGCAGGCACGCATGAAAGCCAGGAGATCGTCGCGGGAGATGCTGGTGGTGGCGGTATTCTCGAGAGGGTGGCAGTTGACGGTATCGTGTTGCATCAGCGCATTGTCGATTACGACGCTGACGCGCCCGGCGGGGTCGTTGATCAGGGCGAAAGCCGTGACCGAGCCCGGGGATACGCCAAGCACCTCCAATAAAAGTTCCGGCTTACCGAAACTGAGCCGGGCACAACCCAAAGTCTTCGGCAGCGCCTTCAGATCGACGCGGGTCGTGCTCTTGGCGACCACGAGAAAAAGCCGGCCCTTGGCGTCTTTTAAAAACAGGTTCTTGGTATGGCCGCCTGGAATGTCGCGCTCGAGGGCGTCGCTTTCGGCAACGGTAAAAACGGCCGGGTGATCGATGGTTGTGGTGGCGATACCCAGTTTCCGCAATCTTTCGAAGAGTTCGGTCCGGGTTATGGGATTGGCGGTCATCAGAATCGCGAGGCTGCAGCTGGTAGGTGGCGGAGCGCCAGTGACATAGCATCCCTGCTCCCGGCTGGCGATCTATCCACCCGGCGAAATGCCAGCAATCCGCCGAGGTTTGACGCAGTGCAAACAGCGGGCTTGAATTCCATTGGGACTTGCGCCATAAGACGTGCCTCACGCGCTGCAACACCTCAACGGCGCGATGATACTAGCGGATGTAGCTCAGGGGTAGAGCATCACCTTGCCAAGGTGAGGGTCGCGCGTTCGAATCGCGTCATCCGCTCCAAATTTCTCAACGGATTCAGACTAATCGACCCGCTGGCAACGCGCTTCAGCTGGCCACGCGGTTGTTTGCTTCGTCTTTCGACGCCGCGCTCTTTGGCGAGGTTTCCGCGCGGGCCGGCGTGGCTGCCAGGCGCTTCAGGACTTCGGCGCTCAAATCGCGGATCGATTTACCGACATTGCCGGGATATTTCGCGCCGAACGAGCGTTGCTCGGAATGGAAGCGGGCCGCCTCCTGAAGGGAATTGACGCGCGGGACGACGGCTTCAAAGCAGCGGTTTTCCGGATTAGCCTTGAGCCACTTGATATATTCCTTATCGGTATCGGACTGCTGATCGTGCATGTTGATCAGAACGCCCATGTTCTCGGCGAATCCCATCTCCGGATTCAAGGATTTGAACCGCCGGAAGACCTCCAGACCGCAAATCGACACGTAATCGGCCTTGGTCGGGGAAATATGGAAGTCGGCTTCGCGCAACCAGCTTTCGGTGAGGACCGACAGGCCGGGCGGGCAGTCGATCAGGATCACGTCGAAGACGTCGCGGACCGAGTTCAGAACCTCGGCGATCGAACTCCGCAGGCGGCCATGCGCGCCTTCCTTTGATACTTCACGCTCGAACAGCGTCAGCTGCATGTCGCTCGGCATCAGGTAGACCGATCGCGCGTCGTCGATGTCGGACACATCGCGGATGACGAAATCCGACCACTTGGCGTCGTCCTCACGCAGAACGCGGGCGACAAGGTAGTCGACGATGGTCAGGCCTTCCCGCTGCAGGCGAAATAGGTCGTTCACGGTCATCAGCATGTTCGAGACGGTGGCCTGGGCGTCGGAGTCGATGACGAGCACGTTCTTCTTGTGCTCGGCTGCCAGGGTCTCGGCCAATGCCAATACCAGCGTCGATTTGCCTACGCCGCCCTTCGTGTTCATCACCGCAATGGTGTTTCTCATCGTGCCCGTAACCCCCTGGTCCCTTCAACGCTGGTCAACCGCCGGTTGCTTGCAGGCAATATCCAAATCCGCCGCAACTCTCGATGGTTCTGACAGGCATTCAATTGCGCGGGGAATATGGCAGTGTCGGGGTGAGAAGCGAAGGCTTCTTTATATTTAGCGAGAAGTTGCCGCGGCATTCGAAGAGCTCCACGCGATTTCCACCCGGCTTCGAATCATCGGCCAATCCCGCAAACGCATCCGAGGAAGAATTGCACAAGGGAGCAGGCGGCCGCCAAACTCCCTTGTGCTTCAATACTTTGCCGGTAACTTTCAGTGACGCGCGCGGACCCAGTGGGTGCGCCCGCTGTCAACAAGGATGCGTTGCTTGCGGCTTTCGACGACTGCTGGGTGCTCGATGACGCGGCGGCTGCCCGGCGTTATGACGACGGGGCGGCGGACGGTGCTGTATACGGCCGGCGTGCGGACGGCACGGACGGAGGCCTCACGCACGATTTCCCGTTTGGCGACAGTGCCGTAAACGGCAGGAATTTGGCGCGCAACGCGGCTCGCCGGGCGAACGACGACTTGACGTGCAACGCGCCTTGTCACTGCCGGAACGCGGACCTTGCACATGCGTTCGCCGCGGAACAGTCGACGGCGATGCTCCCAGCGTGTCGTGGCCGGGCGGACGACGACGGTTTCATAAACCGTGCGGGTTACCGCCGGCAGGTGTTCGTAGACAATACGAGCGGGCTGCACCATGACGCGGCGATGCACCGTCCTGGCGACCGCGGGGACGTGGACATGGCGGACGCTCGCCGGGCGGACCAAGATCCGCTCGTTGCGATAGGCCATGACAGGCGGCGTGTGCACCGCTTCGCGGCGGGCAGGCCGGATGACGACCTGGCGCTCCACGGTGCGGTATTGCGCGGGTGCGCGAACCTTCTCATAGCATTCCACTGCACGGTGGCAGCCACGGTCGAACGCGGCAGCCTGCGTTGATAGCGCCACGCCAAAGGCAACCGCCGTTGCGATAAAAACCCGGTTCTTCATTCGGCACACTCCTGCTTCGGGCGATGCACGGAACCCCGGATACCGCCTTGTGTTGTCGCGTTTTCGGTTGGTGCCTGCCGGCGCTGAAGGCCCGCCTTGCGCCCTCGTCACGGCCCTGTCGCGCCGGAGACCCCGCTGCCCATCAAAGTATTGGGCGCAGAGGCTGCAATGAAGTCATTCGTTGTTACGTGGTAAACTGATGTTTCTCGACCGTCCGTAGATAACGCAACCTGATGTCTGGACTTTAGGCTGTGGATTTAGTCCGCATCGACGTTATTCCAGTTGACATAGGGTTGCAGGGAGGCGGTCCAGGTCTCGTCGATTTCGACGAGGATGGCTGAGACGAGGCGCTCGAGCGA
>JAHJSN010000060.1 GCA_018830445.1 Alphaproteobacteria bacterium
CGACTCTGACATATGGTTCCCTGCCGGGAACCTGAATGTCAGCCCGGAACACTAGGCAACCTTTTGATTGTGTTCTGGATTCACAAACATTTGACGACCTCCACCCGGGAATCAAATGTTTGATCCAGAACACTAGAAATGCGTATTCTGGCGTTCACGCTCTCGCTTGCGCACAAGCTGGGCGACTCCAGCCCAGGCCCAGGACCTGCCAGCATCTCCATTATGGCCGTGCAGAGTTGAGAAAAAGTCAGCGATCTGTGCAGCCAGCATGCCATGGCGGCTTTCAAGCGTGGCCGCCATGAATTCGACCTCTTGCGGGTTTGGAGTCACGTCTTCCTCGGGAAGCCTTCCGGCGGTCATGGTTAATCAAGCCTCGTCGTTTTGGTCCGCCCGGTCGCGGCCATTCTTCGGGATCAACCAAGCAATTTCAGCGCCAGCGCCCGGGTGCCAAAATGAGACGGGTTGCGATGATCTCGATGTGTGCGGAGGTGCACGGCAAAGTGCACTTGGAAATGACCCACGACCCGCGCGATCGCCCTGCCTGACGGTATCAGACTGGTTGATTGGCCTGCATGAGCGTGTGAAGCTGGGCGAGTTGGAGATCTGCGCTGAAGCGTGGGAGATACTTTGATGTTTCGATCTGACGACCGCCGGAAATGCGCACCGCACCATTCAACGCATCATTGCGGTGCGACGGCGGTCCTCGCAGCGTTGATTGCAACACTCGCCTTGGTGCCTGTGGCAGCAATTGGCGAAGAAGGCTCCGGGCAGCCGCCGCCAGCAGCTGGAAGTCCGCCTAACGCAGCGCCTGGCGAACCAGGCGTCGTGCGACCGCCGGGTGGCGGCAATGGCGGCGAACTGGGGGAACCTGGCCAAGACGGCGCGCAGCAACCCGACTCCAGTCCCGGCTGCCCGTTCCGCGACAGGCCGCTCAATCTGCTGGTTTGAGGTGGAATAGTTTGCGACGATCGCGGTTCTGGTTCAATTCGCGGCAGCCGGCTTCGCGGGCTTGGCGTTCTCCGCCGAAGTCTTCTTCTTTTTGCCCTTTTGCACATGGCGCCGCTTTACGCGCTCTTTTGCGGCGCGCAGGCGGCGGGCCGTCTTGCGATTGCCGCAACTCCACGAGGTCACGGTGTGGCGCACGCTGCGGGCATCGCGGGCACCTTCATCCAAGGGCAGGTTATCGATGGTGTCGGTATTGAAGAGCTGTTTCCAGCCCCACTGGCGGAAGCCGTGCTCGAGGAGGCTTGCTGCGCGAACGGTGCGGTCCGCGCCGGACGGTTCGCCGAGCACGACGGCCATGATCTGGCGACCGTCGCGGGTGGCGCTCGCCACGACGTTATAGCCCGAATCGCAAATGAAGCCCGTCTTGAGACCGTCGGCACCCTCGAACGTCTTCAACAGGCCGTTGTGGCTGGACAGATGCAATTTGCCGAGTTGAAATCCTGGCATCGACCAATAATGGGCGTGCTCGGGAAATTCGGTCACGATCGCACGCGAAAGTTTTGCCAGATCGCGTGCCGTCGTTACCTGGGCCTTGTCGGGAAGACCGTTCGGGTTGGCGAAATGCGTGCGTGTCATGCCGAGCTTGCCGGCCGTCTCGTTCATGCGCGCGATGAAGCGGTCGTGGGTCGGACCCAGGGCTTCGGCGATCATCACGGCAACGTCGTTGGCCGATTTGATGATCAATGCCTTCAGCGCGGTGTCCATCTTGAGCTTGGCGCCTACCGGAAGACCTACTTTGCTCGGCGGCTCCTTGTAGGCGAGTTCGGTGCATTCGATATCGGTTTCGAGCGTTACACGGCCGGCCTTGATGTCCTTGAAAGCAATGTAGGCAGTCATGATCTTGGTCAGGGAGGCAGGATGCCACTGATCATCCATGTTTTCCGAATAAAGAACTTTGCCTGTATCGGCTTCGAATAGCAGGGTCGGCCCCGCGCTCGCCCCTGAAACAAGGGCGCTCGCCAGAAGGCAGAGGCTCGAAAGGAAAAGACGCATAAATCCGTCCCATAAGTCGTTTGGCCGGCGGGCTCGCGTTCCGAGCCCGAGGCTTGCCACCGGTGGCAAGCGGAGCAACGTCGATCAATCCAGAAAACTGGTTGCTTGGGCTTAACATAGGCTCCCGGGGCTGCACAACGTGAGGGATGCGTCCGCGGACCTGTCTCAGGTTTTCAGGCCCGCTCGAAACAACGAATTCCAGCCGAGGTTGCAGACCAGCAACGCCGAAAGGCTGATTTCCCGGCCCGAGCGGGCTCCTCCAGGCAAATGAGGTGAATAGGTGACACCAAGACTCTATCGCATCAGGGAACCGTTCGGGGGACGGCTGGCAGTCTCCGGGCGGCCGCGCGCCGCACCTGCCCTACGAATCGATGCAACTGGATGGCGAATGCAGGGCGTCACCATGGTGGTGAGCCTGCTGGAGGCCGCGGAAGCCGAACAGATCGGCCTTTCCGGGCAAAAGGAGGCGCTCGAAAAGGAGGGCATCCGTTTTCGTCATCTGCCGGTGCCCGACTTCGACGTGCCGGGAGACGATGAGTGCGTGCTTGCCGCAGCAGACGAGGCAATTGTCTGCCTTGGCGAGGGTGGCAGCGTTGCGGCGCACTGCTTTGCGGGCATGGGCCGCTCGCCACTATTCATCGCTGCGATTCTGGTGCGCCAAAGGCTTTCCACCAAGGAGGCCTTTGGGCGGATCAGCGAGGCGCGCGGCGCAAACGTGCCCGCAACACGCGAGCAGTGGCAGTGGCTCGCCGAATTCGAAGCAAGGTTGCGGTGCGGAAAATGAGGTGATCGGACTAACTGTTCGAGTCAGCCAGTGCGGTCAATCCCCTTCTGGCATTGACGGCAAAGGACTTGAAGCGCGTGCGATCGGCGTCGTCCTTGGCCTCGACAGCGCGCTGGATATTCAGTTCGTATTCGCGTTCGAGCTTTTCCTTCTGGCTGTCCCGGCTGCGCTTTATGAAATCGTCCTCGACGTATTCTTCTATCGACTTCGTCATGATCAAGACTTTCTGAAACAACAGGCAAAGCGGGACGCGACGCCTTTCCGACAGCGGCGATCGCCGTGGCGGAGGTGTGAAACTTCCTTCTAAAGTAAAAGTCCTAAGCCTTTGGTGCGGGCCGACCGGGATTGTCTTAACACAATCGAAGGCACGATCGGCCGGGGAACAAGGTACCGGGGGACTTCAACATGGGATTGCCAAATGTTGTGGAACCATGCCGCGCCACATCGGTGCGCTATCAGCGCGTGAGATCAAGTGTGGTGCCCCTGGCCCGACTCGAACGGGCACTTCCTTGCGGAAACAAGATTTTGAGTCTAGCGCGTCTACCAATTCCGCCACAGGGGCCCGGTGCCGAAGCATCCGGAGAGCGCGCAATATAACTATCGGCGCCCTGGCGTCAACGCGGTTAGCTGGCTGATCGGCCGGTCTACCTGTAGAAAACCAAGGGGGGCGGTCCTAGGCCGCCTTGGCGCGAGCTTCGACGAGGCGGACGATGTCGGCCATGATGTCGTTCAACTGGAAGTCCTTGGGCGTGTAGACGGCGGCGACGCCCATGCCCTTCAACTGGGCTGCGTCGTCGGGCGGGATGATGCCGCCGACGATGAGCGGCACGTCGCCGATGCCTTCGGCGCGCATCTTCTCGAGTACGTCCTTGACCAGCGGCAAGTGGCTTCCCGACAGGATCGACAGGCCGACGACATGGACGCTTTCGTCGACGGCGGCGCGGACGATCTGGGAGGGCGTCAGGCGGATGCCCTCGTAGACGACATCCATGCCGCAATCGCGCGCGCGCACGGCGATCTGCTCGGCGCCGTTGGAATGGCCGTCGAGACCGGGCTTGCCGACGAGGAACTTGATGCGGCGGCCAAGCCCTTCCGATACCGCTTCGACTGTCGCGCGGACTTCCTCGATGCGGCCGCCTTCGGTGACGCGGCCGGACTGCGAGACGCCGGTCGGGGCGCGGTAGTCGCCGAAGATGCGGCGCAGCGCTCCGCCCCATTCGCCCGATGTCACGCCGGCCTTGGCGCAGGCAATCGACGGCTCCATGATGTTGCGGCCTTCCTTGGCGGCAGCCTCGAGATCGGCAAGGGCCGCTTCGGCCGCTTTCGCATCGCGGGATTCGCGCCAGGCTTCCAGCTTTCCGATCTGTTCGGCCTCCATGGCCGGATCGACGACCTGGATGGCGCCCTCTCCTGCCGACAAAGGCGACTCTTCAGTCTCGATGTACCGGTTGACGCCGACGACGGTCTGCTCACCGGACTCGATTCCTGCGAGGCGTTCGGAATTACTCTCGACGAGCTTGCGCTTCATGTAGTCGATCGCGGCAACTGCGCCACCCATCTTGTCGATGGCGGCGAGTTCGGACAGCGCCTCTTCCTTCAAGGCGGCAACCTTGGCGTCGATCTGTTTCGAGCCATCGAAGATGTCGCCGTAACCCAGCAAGTCTGTCTCAAAGGCGAGGATCTGCTGCATTCGAAGCGACCACTGCTGGTCCCAGGGGCGCGGCAGGCCGAGCGCCTCGTTCCAGGCGGGTAGCTGGACGGCGCGGGCGCGGGCGTTCTTCGACAGCGTCACGGCGAGCATCGAAATGAGGATGCGGTAGACGTTGTTTTCGGGCTGCTGTTCGGTCAGGCCGAGCGAGTTGACCTGCACGCCATAGCGGAAACGGCGGAATTTCTCTTCGGTGACGCCGTAGCGCTCAGCCGTGATCTCGTCCCACAGCTCGGTGAATGCGCGCATCTTGCAGATCTCGGTGACGAACTTCAGTCCGGCATTGACGAAGAACGAGACGCGGCCAACGACGCGGCCGAAATCGTTTGGCGCCACCACGCCTGACGCCTTGACGGTATCGAGGACGGCAATGCCGGTTGCCAATGCAAATGCCAGCTCCTGCACCGGTGTCGCCCCGGCTTCCTGCAAATGATAGGAGCAGACGTTGGTCGGGTTCCACTTCGGCACTTCCTTGTAGCCGAAGACGATGGTGTCCTTGATCAGCCGCAGCGAGGGTTCGGGCGGGAAAACATAGGTTCCGCGCGAGAGATATTCCTTGATGATGTCGTTCTGGATCGTGCCGGTGAGTTTGTCGCGCGGCGCGCCCTGTTCGTCGGCAAAGGCGATGTAGAGCGACCAGAGCCATGCTGCGGTGGCGTTGATCGTCATCGACGTGTTCATCTGATCGAGCGGAATGCCGTCAAGCAGCGCACGCATGTCGCCCAGGTGACCGACCGGGACGCCGACCTTGCCGACTTCGCCGCGGGCAAGTTCATGGTCGCTGTCGTAGCCGGTCTGGGTCGGCAGATCGAAAGCGATCGACAGGCCCGTCTGGCCCTTGGACAGGTTCTTGCGATAAAGCTCGTTCGACTTGGCCGCGGTCGAATGGCCCGCATAGGTGCGGAAGATCCATGGGTTATCGCGCTCAGGTGAGGTGTTCGCTTTCGACGTCTCGGCCATTGTCATCCTGTTCTAAACTTCTCTGCCCGATACCGTACCGGTAACGGCGCCAATATTCACGGCGTTCGCGCACATTGCAATGCAGCAGAAGCCGGGGAAACTAGTGTTCCGGCTCCGACACTTGGTGATAACGCAACCTGATGTCTGGACTTTAGGCTGTGGATTTAGTCCGCATCGACGTTATTCCAGTTGACATAGGGTTGCAGGGAGGCGGTCCAGGTCTCGTCGATTTCGACGAGGATGGCTGAGACGAGGCGCTCGAGCGA
>JAHJSN010000061.1 GCA_018830445.1 Alphaproteobacteria bacterium
CAAGTGAAAGCCAGCCCAACACGACCTTGGGAAGTGTTGGCAAGTGAAAGCCAGCCCAACACGACCTTGGGAAGTGTTGGCAAGTGAAAGCCAGCCCAACACGACCTTGGGAAGTGTTGGCAAGTGAAAGCCAGCCCAACAGGACTTCAGGAACTGTTGGCGGAATAAGATGTCGGGGCGTAGCTCAGCCTGGTAGAGCACCTGCTTTGGGAGCAGGGGGTCCGGAGTTCGAATCCCCGCGCCCCGACCAATTCTTGCATGTCTAGGGACGAACCTATGGTCGCGCGCATTTACAGACCAGCCAAGTCGGCGATGCAGTCGGGCTTGGCGCGCACCAAGGACTGGGTGCTCGAGCACGAGCCTGAAGCCGCCCGCGAAGTCGAGCCGCTGATGGGTTGGACCTCTTCGCGGGACACCAAAAGCCAGATCCGGCTCGAGTTCGATACCCAGGAAGAGGCGGTCGCCTACGCCGAGCGCAACGGATTGGCTTTCCGCATTATCGAGCCGAAGCCGAGAGCGCCTGTTCGCAAGTCCTACGCGGACAACTTCAGGTTCGGCCGCATTGGCAAGTGGACGCACTGAGGCTTGAGCTTCGTTCGCTGCGCCGGCACCCTCGCAAACCTCACCATCGTGTGTTATCAGCCCCCCCAACAACACCTCGGGAAGTGTTAGCAAAGCCCAACACGACCTTGGGAAGTGTTGGCAAGTTAAAGCCAGCCCAACAGGACTTCAGGAACTGTTGGCTAGACATAAAACTTTCGGCCCCGTAGCTCAGCTGGATAGAGCAGGTGACTTCTAATCTCCAGGTCGCACGTTCGAGTCGTGCCGGGGTCGCCAATTTCCCTTCCGTGGAGGAAGGCCTGACCGACTTAGCGGCTCTTCGCACCAAACGGACTTGATGCCGTTTCACAAGCGGTGGGTCGAGCCGACGGCAGCCCCCCGGCTCATCGGCGATACCGTTGCCAGCCAGAGCCGAAAGGCTCGCACAAGGTCGAAGTGTTTTCCTCCGGCCGACATTGAGTTTCAGCGGCGGTCATCCATTTCGGCAGGCGGTTCTCCCAAATGCGGCAATTCTTCTTCGCGCTCATCGCGACTGTGCTGCCATTGATCGCCGGGTGCACGGCAAAGGCACGGCTTGATCTCAGTTCCTATGAAACGCGCGACCAGCAACCTGGCAGCCTGCCAATGGCGGACGCCGAATCGAACCCGGCGCTCGTCGCTGAAAGCGGCCCCGGCGGCCCCGGCGGCGACGCGGTTACGAACATCGAGGGCGCGCAACAGCGCCTGACACAGACTCAGGGCTGGCGCGCGGGCAACCCACGCCATGATGTCGGCGGCGATCATCAGGTCCATGTCGTGCGCGAGGGCGAAACCCTCTACAGCATTGCCCAGGGCTACTCGGTCCCCCTGGCCTCGTTGTTTGCCGCCAACGGACTGGTCAGCGACAGCCTCGTGCCCGGCCAGCATGTCATTATCCCGGCTCAGCCTTGACGCCAACTCCGCGATGCAACGCCAGCCCGGCTCAACTACCTGCTGCTGCCATCCGCGCGAAACCGGCTTCAAGATCCGCCTTGAGATCGGCGACGTCTTCAAGGCCGATGTGCAGGCGAAGCGCGGGCCCATCGCGCTTCCACGCCGTTGCTGTGCGCGTGTTCGAGCATTCGAAAGGTACCACCAGGCTTTCGTAGCCGCCCCATGAAAAGCCCATTCCGAAGAACTTGAGGTGATCGAGCAGTGCCGCCAGCCCGGCTTGCGAGACTGGCTTGAGAACAATCGAAAATAGCCCGCTCGCGCCGAGGAAATCCCGCTTCCAGATGTCATGCCCGGGACAGTCCGGCAAGCCGGGGTGCAACACTTCCGCGACCTCCTCTCGGGCCTTGAGCCAGTTCGCCATTTCGAGGCCGGAACGTTGATGCCGCTCGAGCCTGACGTCCAGCGTGCGCAAGCCCCTCAGCCCGAGGAACGTCTCTTCCGAGCCGGCGGAGTTCCCAAGAGCGATCGATGTGCGTTTGACGTGCGGCGCCGCCCGTGCGTTCGCCGCGATCGTTCCAAGCAAGGCGTCCGCATGCCCGACGATGTATTTCGTCGCCGATTGGATCGAAACGTCGACGCCGTGATCGAGCGCGCGGAAATAAAGCGGCGTCGCCCAGGTGTTATCCATCAACACCCATTTCTCGCGCGCCCGCGCCGCAGCGACGATTGCCGGAATATCCTGCATTTCGAAGGTCTGCGATCCGGGGCTCTCGGTGAACACCAGCCGCGTCTTGTCGCAAATCAGTTCGCTGATCCCGCCGCCGATGAGTGGATCGTAGTAGATCGTCTTGACGCCCATGCGTGCCAGCACCTGATCGCAGAACCTGCGCGTCGGAAAGTAGACGCTGTCTGTCATCAGGATCTCGTCGCCTGCCTCGACGAACGAGAGGATCGCCGTGCTCACCGCATGCAGCCCCGATGTCGCCAGCACCGTGAATGCCGCCCCCTCGAGTTCCCCGATCGCTTCGCACAGCGCGTCGGTTGTTGGCGTCGTGTTGCGTCCATAGGTGTAGCGCTGGTCGTAGGCGACGAGCTTATCGTAGGTCGGGAACAGAACCGTCGAGCCGCGATAGACCGGCGTATTGACGAAGCCATGCTGCGCCAGCGGCTCGCGCCCGCTGTGTGTCACGCGCGTGGCGGGCCCACGTACTCTGCCCTTCTCGTTTTTGCTCATGAGATCTTTTGGTCTCCACTTTCGGTGATGCACAATAATGGCAGCTTGGGCTGCATCCCGATTTGTCAAGTTGCCCTCAATTGCATCAATCCCGACCTGATCTGCGGCACCAAGGCAACATTGTTATCCTTGATAGCTTGTCGATAGCGACGCTCGCAGCAGATATTGCTGTTGTGCGTTGCAGCATTCCCGTAACTTGCACCACAATGCCAGAAGGGGAAAGTGCACGCAGCCCGGCTGTCGGGGCTACAGGTGTTGATTTCGGCTTGGCGGCAGCCAGCCGCAAACGGGGTGGTCCAGAAGATGACCAGACAACAGGCATGAGTTCGGTATTCGAAATTGGCGGTGTTGCGGGTTGGGCGGTCCTGGCAGGCCCTCTGATTCTCCTGGTGGCGGCGCTCGCGATGGCCCTGGTCTGGCCCAACCGACTCGTGCCAGCCAGTGGCGGGAATGATGAGCCCGTTCGCTCCATTCCAGCCGACGCGTTTAACGTTCCCGACCAGTCATTGAGGATAGTTGAAGCCGCCGAGCCTGCCGCTTCGCGACAGGCAGCACCCCCGGCTCCGCCATCACCGGACCAGGCTTCAATTCCGCAAATCGAGGACAAGGACATCGACGGATCCATTGGCGCCCTTTACGCCATACAGTCACAAGAAGCTCCCGCGACAAGAACGCCAGTCGACCCGATTTGCGCCTTGATCGACGAGGCTCTTGTCGAGATAGCCGTCGGCGACCGGGCCGCCGCCGCCGAAAAGTTGCGTCGCGCCATCATGCTCGCCGCCAAAGCGGGAGACCGAAAGCAGCATGCCGCAGCCCGCCTCGAACTGGGTGACATGGCGCAGGCCGACGGTGATCTGCATACCGCATGCGAACATTGGCAACTGGCGCGATCGTTGTTCGAAGAAGAGCGAAGCGCAGCCGATGCCGCGAAATGCGAAAAGCGAATGACGAAGAATGGCTGCCCGACCGACTGGGTCCTGAATGACTTCTAGTGTTCCGGGCTGACATTCAGGTTCCCGGCAGGGAACCATATGTCAGAGTCGGAGCACTAGATTTGATGACTGAAGAGGTCGTTCGCGGTTAGGCCTGGGTCAGTACCGATTGCAAGGTGCAGCCAGCCGCACCGGCCAGCCTATTCGGCGAGGATCTCCACCCGCACGGTCTGATTGTCTTCCAGGCTGACGTCCCTTGCAAACACCTTGCCGCCGTTGGTGGCGGTCACCCGGTAGGTTCCCGGTGCGACGACGTGGGTCGGTAGCGCTCCGACGCTGCGGTCGACGACGTCTCCGTCAGGGGTCGCGATTTCCCATTGGGTCGCCGGCAGCGCTTCGCCACCGCTGCGTGTGACCAGCGCCAATGTGACTTTTGCAGCCGCGTGCGCCATCGCAATCTCGGTCAGCTTGCCCGCTTCGACGGACACTTCGGATTCGACTTGTGCATTGGCCTCGCCATACGTCGATCGGATGTAGTAGATGCCTGCATTGAGCCGGACGATGGTGCCGGGGCGTGCATTGGAAATGATCAGGCGGCGCTGGCCGGTTTGATCGGTCTCCGCTTCGAACACTTCGAACGTAACGGTCTTTTGAGGAACCTCCTGCTCGCCTGCATAGGCCGTCAGCCGGAGACCGCCGGCGTTGAGGATGAAACTCTCCTCCGACATCGGCCCGGCACCGACGTCGACCCTCCTGGTGATGTGCGAGCGGCCGAACGCCACGTTGATGAAGTAGTTTCCAGGTTCCAACTGGATCCTTGGTGAGGGCTGGTCGCGGGTCTCCACGAGCGTGGGTGTCGCCTCGGCTGCCTGGGGCGCCGAATAAATTCGCCATACCAGATCGCGGTTGAGAACCCTCCCGTCTTCCGTGAGCCGCGCCGACAGCGCCACCCCGGGCCCCGCTACAGTATTCGCAAGGGCTTCGCGTGCCTGTTCGGCTGCATTCGATGGCTGGCTCGCCGCGGGATCTTCCGGGCGGCTTTCGCTCGCCCATGCATCGTTCGCGGGGCCGGGCGTGACGATGATGCCCGGATTCCAGCCTTCCGGGTTTTGCGCGCTGTCTTGTGCCTGCGCTGCAAGGCCGGCAAGGCAAATCAGCCCGAGCGCTGCCAATCGTGAGGCGGTCGCCCTGGCGGCGCGCCCGAAGTCCGTCGGCAGGCTTGAAGCGCGGCTCATGATGTACGAGATCATCGCCCTGAAGTTCCTTGACCCATAAGTTCCTTGACCCATGCAGCCGCTACTGCTGGCGAAGTTCAACCGTCTTTGCATCTCCTGCGGCAATCTCGAAAGTGCCTTCGACGAGGCCCTTGCGGGTTTCGCAGCGCACCGAGTAGCGGCCTGGCGCAAGCAGTCCCGCCGGGGTACGGAGTTGCGTGCGCCAGACGACGGTTCCCGCCGCATCGCTGATTTCCCAGAACTGCCCGCCGAGCGCGCCGCCGTCCCGGTCGATTACGCTAAGACGGACGCTGCCGGCAAGTACGCCGAGCGCAACCTTGCGCAACTCGCCAGCATTGAGTTCGATATCCTGCGCGGCCTTGACGTTGCGCGCGCCGATTTCGGCGACGATCCGATAGCGGCCCGGGGCAACCACGAAGCCCGGCGAGAGTTGGCTGCTGCGCTCGATCACCCGCAGCGGGTTGAGCTGATAAAGCTTATAGACGATCGGTTGCGGCCGCGAGTCTTCCCCGCTTGGCGCGTCTGTCAGCACTTCGAGGCGCGCGACGTGAAGCGACAGCTTTTTTTCGACGCGTTTCCCGGCCCCGAGCGCAACCCGGTCAGTGACGCTTGCCAGCCCCGACCTCACCTCGACGTAGTAGGTACCCGCAGGCAGTCCGAATGAAGGTGAACCCGCCACCGATCTGGCGACCCGCCTGCGGCCGCCGGGCCGGTCCGGATCATCGACCGATACGGTGAACTCGAACTCGGTGGCCTGCGCCCCGCCGATCGGAGCGTCCACCGACAGGACCAGCTCTCCGGCGTTGAGCGGCAGGTCGAGTTCCTGGCTGGAGCCTGCCGCGACTTCGACCGTCCGAGTCACTTCGAGCGGTCCGCTTTCCGCGCGCACCACGAACCGGCCTGCAGGCAGGATCAGTTCGCTTTGCGGATAAGGACTGACCAGCAGCGGTGTGCCTGAATTGTCTTTTGCGTCGAAGACACTGATAAGCGTTGCAGCGGCGGCTCCCGGCTCGCCGCCCGGGGCTTGTGCGCTATATCCCCCATCGACCGACAACAGCACCTTGCCCGCGTCGAACACCGCCTTCACTGCCGTGGGTTCGTCCTTCCCGACGCTCACTTGCCGCGCAAACGTTGCCCGCCCCAGCGACGCCTTGATGTAGTAGTCGCCGACCGCCATCGGCACGGCAAAGCGTGGTTCGAGGATATCTAGAATCGGCAGGTCTTCCGCGCCAGGTTCACCCGCCGATTTGTAGACCTGCCAGCGTACCGGTTTATCGACAGCTTCCCCGCCGTTGCCGAGTTGCGCGGTAAGAACGAGTTGCGGCCCCGCCTTCGGATCAGCCTGCAAGCCGGTTCGGCCTCCCGTCTTCGCCCTCGTGGCAAGCTTCGGTTTTGGACGGATCTGCAGATCGGCAAGCGCAACTTCGACAGCTTTGCCGATGGCGGCTTCCGCTTCTGGCGCGGTTGCAGCCGTATAGAAGCGTCCCTTGGTCAGGCGCGAGGCGCAGGCAAGTTCGGGTATCGGTTGATCGAGACCAAGCCCGACGGTGTGGATCTTCAGCCCGGCATGCTCCTGAGACAGCCGTTCGGCGAGCGCGCAAAGATCCTGACCGCAGTTGTCCGGCCCGTCCGCAATGAGGAGAATGGCATTGGGTTGGCTGGCGTCGAGCAGGCTCCCGCTCTGTTCGATGCCAAAGGTCACCGGCCCCTTGCTTTTCGGGTTCAACGATTGCAGCGGCGCCACCGTGTCGGCGCCATCGCGCGCTTGCGGCGGTGATGTGACATCCGCACGCCCACAGCCTGGACCGAAGGTTACGAGACCGGTTTTGATCCCGCTTCCGGCATCCGGCAGCGCTTTCGCAAGAGCGCCGTGCGAGACTTCGAATTTCGTGCCCTGTCCGCCGGGCAGATTACCCCACATCGAGCCGGAACTGTCGAATACGACGATCAGCGTTCCGCCGCCCGCCTGCTGCGCGGCAAGTCGTCCTGGCGCCGCCATTATGACGAGCAAAGCGGCGATCAATACCCAGCCCCAGGCGCGCATGGCCCGGTGCGGTGAGGCGGCGGCTATTTCCGGCAAGGCAGTCCTCCACGTGGCGTGCGGCCGCAGGTTAGCGCTTTTGGCGGGCGGACGCGACACATGCCCGGATTTGCAATATATCGAACACGCATAGAAGCGCCATCCCGACACCGACGGATAATCATGACCCACCCGGAAATCCTCGAATTCCTCGAAAAGCGCCGCTCCGTGAAGCCCGCGATGTTCTCGCAAAAAGGCCCTGCGCCGGAGGAACTCACCCGCATTCTCTCGATTGCCGCGCGCGTACCCGACCATAAGAAACTCAATCCGTGGCGATTTATCGTCTTTTCCGGCGACGCCCGGGCTCGGGCGGGAGAAATCTTCGCACGCGCCTGCACCAAGGAGGACCGCCAGCAGCCGTCCGAAATCCGCCTGCAGACTGAACGCGAGCGTTTCCAGCGCGCGCCCGTCGTCGTCGCCGTCGTCAACCGCCTGGTGGACAAGCCCGGAGTGCCCGAGCTGGAACAGACGCTCTCGACCGGTGCTGCCGCATTCAACCTGTGCCTTGCCGCCAATGCGCTGGGCTACGCCACCTGCTGGATCACCGAATGGATCGCCTATTCGCCGATCGTGAAGTCCGGCCTGGGCTTGGCCGACAACGAACGCATCGCCGGCTTCGTCTATATCGGCGAACCCACCGAACGCCAGGACGACCGCGACCGCCCGGCGCTGGGCGACGTCGTGAGCTATTGGGAAGGGTGAGCCGGAGGCCCGCTTGGTTCGGGGGGAGGGCAAAAAGTGCCTGATGCCGGCTTATCGATAGAATTTCGGAAGGTCAGCGGGGGGGGGGAACGTTGTGGCTGACCCTGTGCCGCCACATGCAGTTCGCAGATCTCGCGCCATCGTAAAGCGTCCGTTTCGAGGATCAGGCGTCCGCTCGGGGCCGGTGGCGCCGAAACCGCGCGGACAAATCACACATTTTGACGCCCATCGATGCAACGCTCGCAACTCGGAGTGGTTGTAACTCGATGCAGCCCGATTGACAGCCATACCGACTAGTTGGTATGCTAAAAAAGCAAGGAGCTTGGCGCTCTGGACCCTGGACCCTGGACCCTGGACCCTGGACCCTGGAGCCCGGCCCCCGCAACCTGGACCCTGGCCCCCGCAACCCGGACCCCGCAACCCGGACCCCGCAACCCGGACCCCGCAACCCGGACCCCGGAAATGGCAAGACCTGCAACAGCAAGACTCAAGCTTCTGGACGCGGCCTTCTCGGTCATCCGCGCCAAGGGCTATGCGGCAACGACTGTCGACGATCTCTGTCAAACTGCCGGCGTGACCAAAGGCGCCTTCTTCCACCATTTCAAGAGCAAGGACGATCTCGCCGTCGCCGCGGCCGAGCACTGGTCGCAGATGACCGGAGCGTTCTTCGCGGCAGCCCCCTATCACGACCGCACCGACCCGCTTGATCGCGTGCTCGGCTATCTCGATTTCCGCAAGGCAATCCTTACCGGCGACGTGAAGGAATTCACCTGCCTTGTCGGTACGATGCTGCAAGAGACCTATCACACGTCGCCGATGATCCAGGAGGCCTGCGCGGCCGCGATCGACGCACACGCGGCCAAAGTCGAGACGGACATTGCGGCTGCGATGAAGGCGCGTCGCATCAAGGCCAAGTGGTCGGCAGAGAGCCTGGCGTTGCACACCCAAGCGGTGCTGCAAGGCGCTTTCATCCTCGCCAAGGCCAAGGGCGGCCCCAAGGTTGCCGCCGAGAGCATCGATCATCTGAAACGATATATCGAGCTGCTATTTGGTTCTGTGCCATCCCGACAGTCGCCGCCAGCTTAAGTCCTGACCAGCCCCATTGAGGAGATATAATATGCCCGACCTCGTTACCTGCCTCTGGTTCGACCACGGCCAAGCCGGCAAGGCGGCGGCGTTTTACGCGGAGACATTTCCTGACAGCCAGGTCGATCGGGTCAACACAGCGCCCGGCGATTTTCCCGGCGGAACGCACGGCAGCGAGCTGACCGTTGAGTTTCGTGTGCTCGGGCGGAAATTTCTCGGACTGAATGGCGGCCCGAACTTCAAGCCGAACGAGGCCATCAGCTTCATGGTCATGACCGACAACCAGGAACAGACCGACCGCTACTGGAACGCGATAGTCGCCGACGGCGGCGCCGAGAGCGCCTGCGGTTGGTGCAAGGACCGCTGGGGATATTCCTGGCAGATCACGCCGAAGCGGCTGATGGAACTGACCGCAGGTTCCGACCGCGACACGGCCAAGCGCGCTTTCGAGGCGATGATGAAGATGACAAAAATCGACATCGCGGCGCTCGAACGTGCCGTTGAAAGTTGATCCCGTTTTGAAGGTGCCGGATGTTCTGGCAATCGAAAGGAAAAGGACCATGGCCAATCGGCAAATCACCATCGCTACGACAATCGACGCTCCGGTTGCGCGCGTATGGCAAGCCTACACCACACCAGCGGACATTACGAAGTGGAACTTCGCCTCGAACGACTGGTGCTGTCCCAGCGCCGAGGTGGATTTGAGGGCCGGCGGCGCCTACAAGGCGCGCATGGAAGCCAACGACGGCAGCTTCGGCTTCGACTTCGAGGGGATCTATGAGGAAGTCGAGCCCAATAAGGCGCTGACCCTCGCCATGTGCGATGGCCGCAGAGCCCGCACGACATTTGAACCTGTCGGCGGCGCTACCAAAGTGACGATCGTCTTCGATGCGGAGGATCAGAACTCCGTTGAGATGCAGCGCGACGGCTGGCAGGCGATCCTCGATAGATTCGGGCGTTTTGCGGCGGCAAAGTGAAGGACAGGAAGGAACAAATCCCATGAGCTACATCGACGGCTTCGTCATCGCGGTGCCGACCGCCAACAAGCAGAAGTTCATCGATCACGCCAGGGAAGGTGACGGTGTCTTCATGGATCTGGGCGCCACCCGCATCCTCGAATGCTGGGGCGATGACGTGCAGGACGGCAAGTTGACGGACTTCCGCAAGGCGGTACAGGCGAAGGACGATGAGACGGTCGTTTTTTCATGGATCGAGTGGCCCGACAAGGCGACGCGCGATGCCGCAATGGCCAGGATGATGGAGATGGTGAGCGATCCCTCGAAGACCGATCCGCGCATGGATCCCAACAACAATCCGATGCCGTTCGACGGCAAACGTCTGATCTTCGGCGGCTTCGCACCTGTCGTCGAACTCGGCTCCAAAGAATAGTTTTCAGGAGACAGCATCATGCCGGGCAAGGTCAATCTGCACCGCGTCTTCACCGCCAAACCCGAGAAGGTCTACCGCGCCTTCATCGAACCCGACGCCGTGGCGAGTTGGTTGCCGCCGTTCGGCTTCACCTGCACGGTGCATGAACTACAGCCAACGGAAGGCGGCAAGCATCGCATGTCCTTCCGCAATTTCACCACCGGCAACAGCCATTCTTTCGGCGGCACCTATCTCAAACTCGTCCCCGGCGAGACGCTGGTCTATACCGACGTTTTCGACGATCCCGATCTGCCCGGCGAGATGAAGGTCACTGTCACGCTGAGGGCAGTTTCGGTCGGGACGGAGATGACGGTGGTTCAGGAGGGAATACCCGATCTGATTCCGCCGGAGGCCTGTTACCTCGGCTGGCAGGAGTCGCTGCGCAAGCTGGCGAAACTCGTCGAGCCGGAAATCACACAGTAACCGGCGCAAATTCTCGGGCTGGAGCAGCATCGAGCACAGTCATGCCCTGCCGGCAACGCGCTGGGCTACGCCAACTGCTGGATCACCGAATGGATTGCCTATTCGCCGATCGTGAAGGAAGGGCTGGGGTTGCGCGAAACCGAGCGCGTCGCCGGCTTCGCCCAAATCGTCGGCATCCACCAAAGCGGGATAGAGCCGTCGGGACGCGGAGATCCATAACGAAGTCTCTCAGCAGCTCCCGCCATCGAACAAGAATCCAGAATTGATGAAGATAAGGCGCAGGCTTCGCCCGTCGGCGCATTCAAGCAATAGTGCCATGTCTCAAACTCGCCCATTTTCCCTGTCGTCCATATGACGCTATTGGAGGTCAGCCGGCAGCTTGGCAAATCAGCCCGCTACGCCCGCCGTCCTCCGCGCCATCGGGTCGTCCGCAGCCCTGCTCAATTCCTGAACTGCTCCAGCAGAATCCGTTCGTCGAGATCGTGGCCGGGGTCGAACATCATGAAGATCTCGACATCGTTTTCCTGCGCCACGTCGACCTTCATCACGTCGCGGATTTCGTAATGATCGCCAGCGGCACTCACCGGCCGCTTGAAAGGTTCCAGAACCTCGAAGCTGATCTTGGCGGTGTTGGGCAGCAGCGCTCCGCGCCAGCGCCTCGGCCGGAACGGGCTGATCGCGGTCAATGCCAACAGCGGCGCGTTGATCGGCAGGATCGGTCCATAGGCCGAAAGGTTGTAGGCCGTCGACCCGGCGGGCGTGGCAACGAGAGCCCCGTCGCAAATCAACTCGGGCATGCGCGGCTTGCCGTCGACCCAGATCGCCAGCTTTGCGGCCTGATAGCGCTCGCGGAACAGCGACACTTCATTGACCGCCAGCCGCTTGTGCGATTGCCCGCTGCGGTCCACCGCCAGCATCGCCAACGGGTGGATCTTGGTGACCGTCGCCTTCTGTAGACGCTCCAGCAGGCCGTCTTCGCTGTACTCGTTCATCAGGAAACCGACCGAACCGCGATTCATTCCATAGATCGGAATTTTATCGTGCATGTGGGAGTGGATGGTCTGCAGCATCAAGCCGTCTCCGCCGAGCGCCACGATCGCATCCGCGTGCTCGGGCGCGGCATTGCCGTAGCGGTGGGCAAGCCGCCGCAGCGAATTTCTCGCTTCCGGCACCGATGAAGCGACAAATGAGACGGACTCGAAATTTTTGGTCGGCTGATCCATGTTGCGGAAGGTGTCTTCTATCTGTTTCCAGCCGTTGTCCGAAAGAACGGGGGCTTCATGACCAAGGATGTCAGCGATAACGCAGTTCTGGTCTACACGACCTTTCCTGACATAACATCAGCAAAGCGCATTGGCGGTGAACTGGTTGACCGCGGACTGGTGGCCTGCGTCAACATTATACCCGCAATGGTGTCGATCTATCGTTGGGAGGGCAAGCTGGAGCAGAGTGATGAGGTGGTGGCAATCTTCAAGACGCGCGAAGCCCGCACTGAAGATGTCGTGCGCGAAATTGAGCAGTTCCACCCTTACGACGTGCCAGCCGTATTGACCTTCAAGGCTGATGGCGGATCAGCTGGGTATCTGTCCTGGATACGCGAAATGACAAAAGGCGCGAGTTGAATTCAGCAACGCGCGCCATCGACAGTATCGTCCATCGCTGAATGCGGCCACCGGTGTCGCGGCCGCAACCAACGAGCATTCTCATTCCGCGTGTCCGACGATCAATCGAAACCTTCCCCGAATGCCTTCCGGATGAGCGCCTTGCGGCGCTGCTTGGCACTCGATGCGCTGCGGTAGCTCTTTTTCGACTTGCCCGCCTGGGCGGACTTACTCTTCTTGGACGGGCCTCTGTATTCCGGTCGGGCGCGCGGTTCAGGTCTTGGAACAGCCCTCACCAACGCCGGCTCGGCAGAGACGCCAGGAGCGGTGTAGCGCGGATTGATCTGATCGATGGGCCCTCCGATCGCCATCCGGCCATCCGGATACTGCCGCGGAGCCTGCGCAACCGTAGCCGCTATCTCAGTTCCACCGTCGACCGTACCGCTGCGCACCAGCCGAGCCGGTGGTGCCACCACCTTCGATTCGGGCTCGGTACGCTTTTCTGCCGTAATGGCATAAGGCAGGCAGCGGCCATTGGCGGATTTCGTATAGCCCTCATCGCAGCTCTTTCCGCAAACCGTTCCGGAATGCGAGCGCAGAAGCGTCAGCATGATGGGATCTGGCTCGGTCATCGGCAGCGATGCATTTACCTGCAACATGAATTCCTGGACCGCATACTTCGAGCCCGCACCCCACGAACCATCGAGCTTGCCCCAGTAGCAACCGGCCCTGCGCAACTCTGTTTGCAGGTCGCGCACGAGCCTCCAACGCTCAGAATCGGTAAGCGGACGGCCCGAGCCCTCTGTGGGTCCGGCGGCGCGAATGATGTTCGCTTCCCAACCATTCGTGCGCACAAGCTTCGGCGCAGTATTGAGGATTGGCGAAGCCGGCTGCTCCACAGTCTTGATCGTGTGCGTTGATCCGGTTGCACCCGTTGTCAGCAACTGGCCGCCTGGCGAGAAAGAACGAACGGTCCGGCTTTGCAGATCCTGAGCCGTCGTATCGTAAGGTGCTGCCGGTGTGAGAACCCGTGCCAATTGCGCAATGTGGACGTGACGCTCGACGGCATCGGGATAATAAGCATGTGCGCCGACCGCAATACCGGTCAGCAGAAGAAACAAACCTGTCAAACTCCGCATAACACTGAATCCTTGTGCTTGCGCACCGAACTGAACCGGCGCCCGCACAGTTTATTCGGACGCCACACGCCCCCCCTTCATCCATGAAACCTAGCCATCAACCATGACCGTGGTTTGTCGGGCCTGCCCAATGAATACCGGAAAAGGGTCTGTGTACCGAACAGCCTAACGCTTTCTTAAGTGTACAGCAACAGCCGATACAACCGAAAGTGCCCGCAAAGTCTCCTGGTCTGACGGATGTTTGGCTGCAAATGAGGTGCAGTTTAGCAACGGAAGCTGCAACGCGCACGAAAGTGGATGCAGCTAGGTAACGGCCTCGGGGCGGATGCGCAACACACCGGATATCCACAGCGTATCCGGATAAAGCCACTACATGTTGTGGATCGTTACCCACAGGGCCGGTGGGGAACCTGTTGAGTAAATGCCAGTACCGCGGCGGGCAGCGGCAGGGTCGCTGGAACTAGGGAGACCGCCTTGGATTGTAGCAGCCTGATTCTCTTAACGTTTAGAAACGAATCGCATAACGTCGCCACTAGAGAGGGATTGTCCCGCGTACAAATCATGACAGCTCGCTAACTTCGCGAATTGTCCACAGACGGCAGGCAAGCGGCGCTTGGCACTTGTGGAAATCGCTGCGGTTTACGGGCAAGCCAACACGCTGCGTCGTTTCGATCACACATCGCACCCTTTGCCGGTATCCATTTGGGGATGGGACCGGACGCTCACGGAGGAATGTTGATGAGATTTCGGGACCGGCGCCGTAGTGCGTCTGTTGGAACCCTGTTCGCCTCTCGACGGGTCAAGTGCACAGGCTGGACGTAAAGCGTACTTCCAGCCATTCTGAGGGAGAGGGCAATGAGACATGCTCTGGGCGTATTAGGGGTTCTGGCTGCCGGCGTACTACTCGCCGTGTCGTGTGCCATGAACTACCGGTTTGGTTTGAGTCTCGGGAAAACCGAGTTTGACGGACAGATCTACGGTGCAGCCAGCGCGGCCGCTGACATCATGAAGGCTCTGGTTCCGTTTTTCTTATTTGCCGCAATAAAGAACAAGGCGTGGAGCCAGGCGGCCGCGTCCTTGTTGGTCTGGGGAGTGGTCACGGCCTATTCGCTGACCTCCGCCTTCGGCCATGCCGCGTTGAACCGCTTCGATGTAGCGGGCCAGCGTGCTCACCAGTCGACCGTCTATGAAGCGACACGCGCTGATTTGGCCTCCGCTCGGGAACAGCTTGCCTGGATCCCGCAGCATCGACCGATGATGGCCGTCCAGGCGGAAATCGATGGAGCGACAAACAGCAAGCGGTGGCAATCCACCAAGGCCTGTAGGGATGCGACGATCAAGGAAAGCATTGCTTTCTGCGACCAATATCGCAGCCTGACCGCCGAGCTTGCATCGGCCCAGAAAGCCGACGTGCTCAATGCACGTATTCAGAAGGCGCAAACGCAACTCGCCGACTTCAGTGGGGGTGCCAATCAGCACGCTGACCCACAAGCCGCCGTGCTTGCCAAGCTGACCGGCATCGATCTCGAAAAGATCCAGCTCGCAATGACGGTGTTCATTGCCCTGCTGTTGGAGATCGGTTCCGCTTTCGGCATGTACATCGCCTTCTCACAGTGGCGCATCTATGAGCGTCACGCGCCGGCCGCGCCTATGATGGCGACGGTCAGCACCGCTGCGGCAGCGGTGGCAGCCCCCGAGGCCCAGCCTCAGGTCGCTGTTGCGATAGAAAAGCCGCGTTCTGGCGCGAACGACAACCCGACCGAACAAGTCGCGGCACCTGTCGCTCCGCCTCGCCTCGTCGCTCCCGAAAATGATGTGGAGCGGTTCTACAAGGAGAAAGTTGAGACACAGGATGGATCGAGTCTTACCGCAACTGCACTCTACGAAGACTACTGTGCTTGGTGTGAAGAACAGGAAAAGGAACCTCTAGCACTTCCGACGTTCGGTCGTGAATTCGGAGAGTTGGGCGTTCAGAAAGCAAAGATTGCAGGAAGGGTACGGTACATCGGTATCGCACTGAAATCCGAAGTGGGACTGAAGGGGGATAAGAACGCGCCTGCCTTCGATGTAAAAGCCGCCTGATAAAACAATCATCAGGCATCTCAAAAGGCCCCTCGCGGGGCCTTTTGTCGTTTCAGCCCAATGAATTAAGGCCCGGTCGCAGGACCGGGCCTTTCCTGTTTTTGATAAGCCTATCCGGCTCACTGCTGAACAATAGCCTTGCCGGCCTGACCGCCCGAGAGTTGCTTGCCGATAGTCTGGAAAGCAGCGCGCAGCTGATCGCCGTCGTAGGGGAAGAACCACTTCGTATCGTCGGTTGCGCAGCCCTTGAGCAGAGTCTCCTGAGATGAACCTGAGGAGATTCCGAACCCGATCGTATAGACCACGACGCCTGCCTCTTTCATGTTCGCGCACAGTTCTTCCGCCTGTGCTTGTGACGTGCCGTTCGGAGAGTTGCAGTTGATGACCGAGTCATTGACACCGTGGCAGTACTCGGTGTTGTAGTCGCCGTCGGTCATAATGATGGTGGCCTTGATCAGTTCATCATCATTGACTACTTCCGGCTGCGAAGCCTCAGGCCACACCGATTGCCAGTTCGGCGACAGCATGTACCACCCCCATGCGGTACCCAGGTGACCGGCAGTGCCGCCCGCCGGAGAAAGATTGTCGATGACGGACTGCAGTTCCGCGTGGTTCGTCGTCATTGGCATGAGCGTCTGCGAGGGCCGGCAATCGCCATCATCCGAATACATCGGGTTGATCCAGCGTCCGGGGCCCGGCGCATCATCTGTAAATCGGTGATTGCCGTTCCGCTCCGTCACGCAGTCGGTAAGTTCATATGTTCTCCACTTGTTGCCGCCGCCATTCTTTTTGAATCTGTATGTCCGTGACGGATAGTCCCTGACCAGCGGAAGCAGGGACGATGGCAGGCGAACGGATTCCGAGAACGGGACCAGGCCGATTTTTGTGACGCCAGCATCCATGTTCCGCTCGAAAATGTCGAGTAGGTCAGTTGCAGCATCCTTCATCGAGTCGATTTTTTTGCGTCCGCCGGCATACCAGTTCATCGAGCCCGTAACATCGACGACCACCGACAGTTCAAGCCGCTTGGCGCCGCACTTGACCGCCGATTGTGCCTCCAGGTCGATGCTGTTGATGCCCAGCAGCTTTAGGATGCTAGTGGGAATGGTCGTCTTGACCTTCGGATTGAGACTGCCGTCGGCTGTGAAGTCCCCGTCCATGAGTTCGATCTCGTACTCCGCGATATCGGCCACGGGGGCGTTCGGATCGGCCGGCGGCGCGAGGTTCATCCCGGTGCCGTCCAGTTCTGCGGCCATGAATGCACGCAGTATCTCTTCCGTCGTCTGCTGTCCTGTGCCGCCACCGCACGCGGCCACTGCCGCCGCATCGAGTGCGTTCTGCATGTTCTTTTCGGCAGTGATAGCTTTGCCGATATCGATTGCAGCCCCGGTGATAGCCAGCATCGGAATAGCCAGCAATCCGAACATCGGAGCAATTGTTCCCTTGTTGTCCTTCAGATACGACCGTCGTGCCAATTGATAGTTTGTCATTTCCCGAGCCTCACTAATTCTATGATGTCGAAGATCTTGAGGCCATGATGGTCGAATTGTATTCCCGTGCGATTTCCTTGAAATTTAAAATTATACATAGCCGAGGTGCGAATTTCATAGATTTCCAGGCTAGTTACGATCCGGTGAATCCGATTGAGCCTGATTGGAGGAAGCCAGCAAGAATACAGAAACCGCCGATGCAGATTCTGCAGCCTCGATGAACGAGAAAAGGGCAGCCCCTTTCGAGACCGCCCTAGTGTTCTGGCTCAAACATTTGATTCCCGGGTGGAGGTCGTCAAATGTTTGTGAATCCAGAACACAATCAAAAGGTTGCCTAGTGTTCCGGGCTGACCTTCAGGTTCCCGGCAGGGAACCATATGTCAGAGTAGGAACACTAGTATCATAGTTTTGCTCGTGTTCCTTATGGCTCCGACACTTGGTCGATAGCGTGCTGCAAGGGGAACCAAGTGTCGGGGCCGGAACACTAGGCGTGCGAAGCAAGCAGGCCGGTCTTATAGAGTGAGAACCATGTCTTTAGGTGCCAAATCAGTAGGAGCTATGCCGGTACGAACCATGTCCAGGTTCATGGTGCTGCTGTTGCCCTTGCTCCTCGGGCCACTCCTCGTGCAGCGGCTGGCAGCCCAGGAGGTGGAAATCGATTCGAGTTCGATGACCGCCATAGTCGCCATTGGCGAATCTATCGCCGAGGAGAATTGTGGCCGCTGCCACGCCCTCGGCCAAACCGACGCTTCCCCGCATAAGGAAGCTCCTCCTTTCCGAGTGGTCGTCAAGCGCTATCGGCTGGAGGATCTTGCCGAATCGCTGGCCGAAGGCATCGTTACGGGTCATCCCGACATGCCCGTCGTAGCCATCAAGGAAGACGAAATCGATGCGTTCCTGACCTATCTCGGCAGCCTGCTCCCGGATTGACAGGTCTATCAGGGGTTGAAGACCTGCGCTTCCGGGCGCAGATAGAGTGGGCCGACCCTCATGAGCGCCTTCGCCCAGGACCACTGCAATGACCCAGACGTCGAACCGCATTTTCGATGAACTCGCCAAGATGATGACTGACGCTGCCGGCGCCGCCCAGGGCGCCCAGCGCGAAGTCGAGACATTCATGCGCGCCCAGGGCGAAAAAATGCTGCGCGAGATGGATGTCGTGTCCCGCGAGGATTTCGAGGCCGTGCGCGCCATGGCCGAAAAGGCACGCGCGGAAAATGAGCGCCTCGAAGCCCGCATTACCGCACTCGAAGCCGCCATCAAGAAAGTCGGCGGCGCGCCTTAGAAGCTTAATGAATCGGGAAATTCAACCGCCTTCGGCATGTCGAGTGCACGACTGCCGCGGCAGCCGTTTATCCCTAGGTTTTCAACAGATAACCCCCAAACTGCCCGGCTTGCCCGCACTCGGCCATGATGCCGGTGGACACTTTCCCCCGCTTGGTTGCGACTCAGCTTCCCGGATGGTTGGGTGCCTCCAGCAGCCGGCTCAGTGGCTGCTTGTTTGTTCTGAGTGCCGCATGGAATTGCACGCCGCTGCTTGCGAGGCCGCAGTTCTGTTTCTGGAACAAAGCACAACGCGGTGCACCCGCCGGTCTGCCTATGACGGACCGGACAATTGCGAGGACCACGAATGGCATTTGCTGCACAAGGTTACGACCGACGTTCCAATCCGATCGACCTCGTCGAGCAGCTTGCCGGCCGTCACGATTGGCACTGCGAGCGCAACGGTGACGACGAACTAACCTTGATTGTGGCCGGCACCTGGACCGACTACCATGTCTCGCTCAACTGGCGCGACGACCTTCAGGCCCTGCACGTCGCCTCGGCCTTCGACTTCCGCGTCCCCGACCAGCGCCTCAACGAAATGTACCGCCTCGTCGCCCAGATCAACGAGCAGCTCTGGCTCGGCCACTTCGACCTATGGACCGATGAAGGCCTGATCATGTACCGCCACTCGCTGCTTTTGGGAGGTACGGTCGCCAGTCTCGAACAGTGCGAAGCGATGCTCCAGGCTGCTCTCGAATCCTGCGAGCGCTATTATCAGGCGTTCCAATTCGTCGTATGGGCGGGTAAGCCAAGCCGCGAGGCACTCGTCTCGACGATGTTCGAGACCGAAGGACAGGCGTAGGCAACCCTAGCAAAAGGTTCCTGATCCGCCTTCCGCAGCAGATGAGGCGCGAACCACCCGATGTCACTCAAGTTGCCTGGTCCAATCCTGATCCTCGGCGCCGGCAAGATGGGCGGCGCTCTGCTTGCCGGCCTCCTGGACAAGGGGCTGTCTCCAGCCGACGTGTTGATCCAGGACCCGGCACCGCCACCGGAAGCAGCAAAACTGATCGCCGAACGCGGCATCCGCCGGGCGGCCCGCTTCGACGAGCTGAAAACCCCGCCGTCCGTCATCCTGGCCGCCGTCAAACCGCAGATCATGGACCAGGTGTTTGCCTCGGCTGCCCATCACGCCGGTCCCGATACGCTGACGCTGTCGATCGCCGCCGGTCGCACCATCGCCAGTTTCGCCGCACACCTGCCCGCAGCCGCAGCCATCGTCCGCGCCATGCCCAACACGCCGGCCGCCATCGGCCACGGCATGACGGTGTGCTGCGCCAATGATGCGGCAACCGCAGCTCACAAGGAATTGGCCACAGCCTTGATGTCGGCAGTCGGCAAGGTTGCGTGGGTGACTGATGAAGCGTTGATGGATGCCGTGACTGCGGTCTCCGGCTCGGGGCCCGCCTATGTCTTCCATCTCGTCGAGTGCATGACCGAAGCCGGCATCGCCGCTGGACTGCAACCTGCGTTGGCCGCCGAACTGGCCCGCTCCACAGTCTCCGGCAGTGGCGCGCTCCTCGATGCGACCGACCTGCCTGCTGGCGATCTGCGCAAGAATGTCACCTCGCCGGGGGGAACGACCGCCGCGGCCCTTGAAGTGCTGATGGCAGGAGATGCGATGCAGGATCTCTTCAAGCGTGCTATCGCCGCCGCCAGGGACCGCGGGCAGCAGCTGTCGGGCGGGTGACATACAACGCGAGTCGTCAGGCGGCGAACATCATAGACTCGGCGTCTGCGATGAACCCGCCGACCGGCGCTACTCCGGAAACAGGATCACGATCTTCATCTGGATCAGCCACGGGAAGAACTGCTGGAGAATTTCCCCTGCACCCCAGATGATTGCGCCGAGCAGGATCAGCGCCGGAACGCCCGCCAGCACCGCCTTGAGGAAGAACGCCATCAGGTGGAGGAATGGCAAATTGAACCGCTGCACTTCCGCTGCGACCAGATCCTCCTCGTAAGTCCCTGAGCCATAATGGGAATTGACCGGTGCGCCCAGATCCGGCGCCGGAGCGGCGCGGCCGTCGCCCAGTCCTGCGCTGCGCCCGTTGGCTTCGCGCTCGCGCGCAGCCTTTTCGCGCCGCAGCGTGCGCGGCAGATCGTCCATGTCGTCGTCGGCCAAAAGCGGGAAGTTGGGGTCCGCCATTGTTAGTCCTCCTCCTGCGTCCCGCAATACGGCGGGAACGGCCCGTCGGGCGTTGCACAGGGCCCGCGCCGACGTTTCACAGCCCCTTCTATCTTCCCGAACCTGAACTTGCTATGAAACGCGGCGAATTTGTCGAGATCGCGGTCCGCCACCTGGATTAACGTCCGGCATCATATCAAAGTTACCGGAGGCCACCATGTCAGACCTGAAGAAACTGGTACGCACGATTCCCGACTATCCCAAACCAGGCATCATGTTCCGCGACGTAACGACCCTGTTCGGCGACGCCCAGGGGTTCAAGGCGGCGATTGCCCAGCTCACCGAGCCGTACCGCACCGAACCCATTGATGCCGTCGCCGGTATCGAGGCGCGCGGCTTCATTCTGGGAGGCGCAATCGCCGACCGGCTCGGATGCGGTTTCATACCGATCCGCAAGAAGGGCAAGCTCCCCTGGAAGGCCATCGGCCAGGATTACGAGCTTGAATACGGCACCGACACCATCGAAATCCACGAGGATGCCATCAAGGAAGGCGAACGAATCCTGGTCGTCGACGACCTGATCGCCACCGGAGGCACCGCCGAAGCAGCCATCAAGCTGATCCGCAGGACGCGCGGCGAAGTCGTCGGGGCGGCATTCGCGATCGACCTTCCCGAACTTGGCGGCCGCAGCAAGATTGAAGCCCTCAACGTACGCTGCCATGTCTTGATGGCTTTCGAGGGCCATTGATGGCATTCCCCGAAAAGAAGATCGCGACGCAGGCCCTGGCCAACCAGGCAATGGCCACGGTACGAACCTGGCAGTCTGGCCGGACCGACGGGCTCGAATGCCCGATATGTTCTGCACCGGGCGTGATCATCACCGATAGGTCGGCCCGGCCGCATATGTCCTGGTTCATCTTCAACTGTGCGGCTTGCGGCCTGGACGAAGCCCTGGCGATTCCTTCCGGTTCCCACGCGACCGACCACGAATCCTGACCCGCCCCAGGCACCGCACAAAGGCTGAAGCGGCACCAAGCCCGCGGCGACAAAAAGGAATGACATGAAAATCGACGGGAAAGCCTACCGCACGATCTGGCTCAAGGACGATGGCTGGTCGGTAGAGATTATCGACCAGACCCGCCTGCCGCACGAATTCGTCACGGCGACGTTGACGACGATGCAAGATGCTGCGGTGGCCATCAAGACGATGCAGGTCAGGGGCGCCCCGCTGATCGGTGCCACAGCCGCCTACGGCTTGTGCCTGGCGCTGCGCGAGGATGCTTCCGATGAAGCGATGGATCTGGCCATCGCTCACCTCAACGAACAGCGGCCGACCGCCGTGAACCTGCGCTGGGCCCTTGAAGAGATGCGCAAGGCCGTCCGCAACCTTCCCCGCGAGGAGCGCCTCGCCGCGGCCTACCGGCGCGCTGCAACCCTATGCGACGAAGACGTCGAGACATGCCGCATGATTGGCGTCCATGGCCTGAAACTGATCGAAGAAATCGCCGCCAGGAAAGGTCCAGGTGAACCGGTCAACGTCCTCACCCACTGCAACGCCGGCTGGATTGCCTGCGTCGACTGGGGTACCGCCACGTCCCCGGTCTATCAAGCCCACGACAAGGGCATTGCGGTGCATGTCTGGGTCGACGAAACCCGGCCTCGCAATCAGGGCGCATCGCTGACGGCATTCGAACTGGGTGCGCATGGCGTGCCCCACACCATCATCGTCGACAATGCCGGCGGTCATCTCATGCAACACGGCAAGGTCGACCTCGTTATCGTCGGCACCGACCGCGTCACCGCCAGCGGCGACGTCTGCAATAAGATCGGAACCTACCTGAAGGCGCTTGCCGCCCGCGACAACGATATTCCCTTCTATGTGACGCTGCCCTTTTCGACCATCGACTGGACCATCGACGACGGCTTCTCGATCCCGATCGAGGAGCGCTCGGCCGACGAAGTGCTGAAGATGCCCGGACGGCTTCCGGACGGATCGGTCGTGACCGTGGAAATCGCGGCACCCGGTTCCGGCGCGGGAAACCCCGCCTTCGATGTCACCCCCGCCCGTCTCGTCACCGGTCTTGTCACCGAGCGCGGCATCTGCGCGGCATCTCCCGAAGGGCTCAAGGGCCTCTACCCCGAAAACGCGTGAGCCCCATGACCCTTCTCGAAATTTCCTTTCCCGCGATCGACCCCATCGCCCTGGAATTAGGGCCTATCGTCGTGCGCTGGTATGGTCTCGCCTATGCCGCCGGCCTCATTCTCGGCTGGCTCTACATTCGTGCGCTTCTCAGCGACGGAAGCCTTTGGCCTGATCACAAGGCGCCGATGTCACCTGACGACGTCGACGAACTGCTGGTCTTCGTGACGGCGGGCGTCATTCTCGGCGGCAGGCTTGGCCACGTCCTGTTTTACCACCCGGGATTTTACTTCGCGAACCCGCTGGAGATCTTGGCGATCTGGAAGGGCGGCATGGCCTTCCACGGCGGCCTGATAGGCACCGGCATCGGCATGTGGCTGTTCGCACGCCGCCGCGGCATAAGCCTGTGGCCGGTCGCCGACCTCGTCTCCGCCGCCGTTCCAATCGGCCTGTTCTTCGGGCGCGTCGCAAACTTCATCAACGCCGAGGTGGTCGGTTCACCCAGTTCGCTACCTTGGGCGATGGTGTTCCCGAACGCCGGCCCGGAAGCCCGCCACCCCGCCATGCTCTACGAAGCGGCCCTCGAAGGCATCGCCCTTTTCCTTCTGCTCCGCTATCTGACCCACACGCTCCGCTCACTGAAGACGCCTGGACTGACGACCGGCGTCTTCCTGCTCGCCTATGGCGCGTTCCGCATCTTTTGCGAACTCTTCAAGATCGTCGATTACCGCCAGATCATCGAAGGACTGCCGATCACCTACGGCATGATCTACTCGATCCCGATGCTGGCCGTCGGCGCCTGGGCGGTGCACCGCGCCCGCACTGCCAAACGCGCCGAGCTGATGAGGTCGCCGGGGTGACGTCCTATGACCCGATGGCGCGCCGCGATACGCCGCTGGCGCTCAAGCTCAAGGACAAAATCCGTAAGCACGGCCCGATCCCGGTCTACGAGTTCGTTGAGCTCTGCCTGTTCGACGCCGAGCACGGATATTATCGCCGGCAGACCGCGATCGGGCGCAACGGCGACTTCATCACTGCCCCGGAAATCAGCCAGACCTTCGGCGAATTGATAGGTCTTTGGGCCGCAACGGTTTGGCAGCAGATGGGCGCGCCGAAATCCTTCCACATGATCGAATACGGGGCCGGGCGGGCCACGCTGATGGCCGATGCGTTGCGCGCGGCGCGGGTGCTTCCCGAGTTCCTTGAGTCCGCCAAGATCAGCCTCTGCGATATCAATCCCGTCCTCAGGCAGATGCAACGCGCGACGCTCGCCCCACTCGACTTGCCCGAAGGCCAAGTCCGCTTTGTCGACGGTTTCAACGAAGATGACCTATCTGCAGCCCACCTGGCCGGTGAGCCTGCAATCATCATCGCCAATGAATTCCTCGATGTTTGGCCCCCCCGGCAATACACCCATGCCGACGGCGGTTGGCACAGCCGCGGCATCGGTCTCGACAACGACGGGCAGCTCCAGTTCATCAGCCCGGGCGCAATCGACGGCGCCGATCCGTTCGACTCGTTGCAGATCTCCAGCCTGGATTCCCGGATTCCCGATGCCCATGCGGGCGCAATTGTCACCGTTCCCGATTACGCCATAGCCGACCGGATGATCGGCCGCTGGTCACGCGTCGCCGCCCTTTTCATCGATTACGGCCACGAGGAGCCGCAGGAGGGCGACACATTGCAGGCGGTCAGGAACCACGCCTTCGAACACCCGCTGACCTCTCCCGGCGAAGCCGATCTGACCCATCAGGTCGATTTTCACTCATTCCGCGAACGCGTCCAAGCCAACTCTCATAACGTCATTGTCGATGGCCCCATGACCCAGGCCGAATTCCTCGGCCGCCTCGGCATCATTCAGCGCGCTTCCCGCCTGATGGCCGCCAACCCCGGCAAGGCCGCCGAAATAGAAGCCGGCGTCATGCGCCTGATGTCGCCGCAGGGCATGGGCACACGCTTCAAGGCTATCGGCGTCCGCTCAAGGGGCTTGCCGACTCTGCCCGGGTTCGAATAGGGCCCCGAAAGCATTAGACAGCTTTGATCTTGTCATGCCGGCACACTACTGTTCCGACCCTGACATATGGTACCCTGCCGGGAACCTGAATGTCAGCCCGGAACACTAGGCAACCTTTTGATTGTGTTCTGGATTCACAAACATTTGACGACCTCCACCCGGGAATCAAATGTTTGAGCCAGAACACTATACTCACAGTGTTACTGGCGTTCCTCAAGACCCCGACGCTTGGTCGTTAGCGTGCTGCATGGGCAACCAAGTGTCGACGCCGGATCACCAGGCGCAGTGGCGAAACGGTTCGAGCCGCCGCTGGAATCACTGCCCCTGCGATTGATGGTATGTTGAATGTCGTGCAACAGTCATGAAAAAAACGCATAAAATCAGATGCTTGGCAGCCGGCGGTGCGAGTGGCTAACAACAGGCGGTTAACTTGGACTTCCTCAATCACGCGTTGACCAGCTTCACAACGTTCTTTGCAACGATCGGGCCGGTCGAGGCGGCGGTGCTTTATGCGGGTTTCACTGCCGGACTTGCGGCAAACGACCGTCGACGGCTGGCGATCCGTGCGGTCTTCATCGCCAGCCTCATCCTGTTGGTCTTCACATTGTTCGGGCGGCCGTTGCTTGCCCAACTCGGCGTCAGTCTTGCCGCGCTCAAGACGGCTGGCGGGGCGATCCTCGGGCTGATTGCGATCGATATGATTTTTTCAAGTCCCGGTGCCAGATCGAAGCTCACTCCGAAAGAGGGCGAGGAAGCTCTCAACAAGGATGACATTGCGATATTTCCGATGGCAACGCCGCTTCTGGCAGGGCCTGGGGCGATGAGCGCCGGCATCGTGCTGGCGGCCCGCGCGCACGGCGAGTTTGCCCAAGTTGCCGGCGTCGTTGCCGGTCTGGCCGCGGTACTTGGATTAACGCTTGTCTTGTTGCTGGTGGCTCCTGCGATGGCTCAGTTTCTCGGCGTTACTGCACAGCGTGTATTGATGCGGGTGTTTGGGGTGCTGCTCGCGGCAATCGCGGTGCAATCCTTGTTCGACGGACTGAAGGATGCCGGGTTCGCAGGCTGAGTTGGCAGGACTTGTTGCGTGGGCCCGATTGGTTTCCAAAATCGGCAGTTTGAAAAAAGGCAGGCCGTTTTCAAGCAAACGGCCTGCCGCGAAGGCGAGTGTGAATTGTTGACGTCATTCCAGTTTGGATTACTGGCGGGAACCATCGAAATTCTCACCGAAAAACTGCTGTTCGATGAAAATGTCGGCCGGTTGGTTTTCGCCGTAGAGCTGCTGGTCGACCCAGATGTCACTCGGGACGTTCTCACCGTACAGCGGCTGCTTTTTGAAGAAATCTTCGGCGTAGCTTGCCTGTACGGTGGAAATCGATGCGATAAGTGCCGCCGCGGCGAGAATGCTCATGATCATCTTCATTTCAATTCTCCACTTTCGTGAGTTGCTCATTTTATTTTGGCTCCCCGTTCCAGGTCGTGTGCCTTGTTTCGGGGTGCCGATTGTCGTCTTCGGCATGAACAAAATTAGGCCTGCCAATTGCCGATTGGAAATCAATTGGAGGTAATGGCGTTTCACGTGCCCGGGATGTTTAGTTGACTGGCTTTTCGGGCATGCGATCGCGTGGGGCGTGGACGCCGACACAGCGGCGACAACAGCGCGAAGGCTGCATTCGACGAACCGGAAAATGGGTGCTGCGCTGGCACCGCACGAGCGTTTTGAGGCTATCGGAGCAGGCTGGTCACGGGGTTTTTCGCCGTTGTCTTCACGCGAGTTCAACGAGGCCGTCATCGAACAGTATTCTTTAAATCGCGACCGCGTGATTGGATCATTCATTGCCGTGATCGCGCTGCGTTGTTTTCTGTCTTGGCGATCGTGTCTTCGGCAATTAGGGCGCTGGCGAGCGCCGTTCGTTTCTGGCGCTGTCGTTAAGGGGTTCTTAGGAGAGTTTGTGCTTGGCTTGGGAACAGTTGCGTTGTGTTCTCAGGAGCGTTGTTGTGTCGATATGTGCGTACCCTCGCGGCTCAAGGCCGCAGTGGAGTATCTGCCTGCCTACAGCCGTTTTCGTCCTCATCGGCGTTCTGCCGGTGGCCGGGTGCGCTTCGCGTGCGCCGGTTCATGTGCGTGCTCCGGTCTATCAAACCGAACCCTATGGCCGGCTGCATCAGCCAGCGCGGGTTGCCGGTTTTCGTCATCTGAGCGATCCGCGCCGGGTGGAGATCGAAGACGACGGGATGGAAGCCCAGCCGCCGCCGCCGATGGTGCGCAAACGCGAGCCGGACGATCCGAGCGAGCCGTTCAGTCCCAACTATGGGCGGTTCAAGTCGCTGAAGCGCGCGGACGCCGGTGGAGCGCCGGTCCAGATTCCCAACGACCTGCCAGCAGATTTCCGCAACAAGCTCGCAAAGGCTGCTTCGGGCACGTAAGGTGCGGGTTGGCGAGGCCCACATGCTACTGGAATCATGAACGAAGAACGTACCGATGCTGCGGTTGCGCCAACGGTTGCTCGATTGGCGGAATCGCCGGAGATCGCGGACTTTTCGAAACAGCTCGATGATATATTTTTCACATCGAGCGCGACGAAGTCGTTTGCGAGCGACGATGAAAGGCGAGCCTTCCGATGGCGATGGCTCGGGCGTTATCTCGATGCCGATAGCGACTGGTTTTACGTGGCCGTGTCAGGCAATCGGCTGGTGGGGTATCTTGCCGGTGCGATCGACGATCCGGCACAATCAGGCCGGTTCAAGGATATTGCCTATTTTACCGAGATCAGTGCCGAGACGGGAAAATATCCCGCCCATCTCCACGTCAACGTCGTGGAGGGTTTTCGCAGCGGCGGGGTGGGGTCGCGGCTGATCGAGCGCTTCGTGTCGGATTTGCGCGCAGCGAATATCCGCGGAGTGCACTTGGTGACAGGTCGTCATTCGCGTAACATCCCATTCTACCTCAAAAATGGCTTCGTCCCGGTGAAAAACATCACTTGTGGGGCAAGCGAAAGCATCATGCTCGGCCGGCCGCTGAATCGAGGTTGACTGTCGCTTCAGGGCAGATGGGGCTGGCTTCCTCGACTTACAGGCGATAGTTTCGAAGTCCGCTCATCGGGACTTGATTGCCGAGATGCTTTCGCGCGGGAAATCGCTACCCACTTCTCCATGCAAAGGTGTCTGTTCGACTATGGCGAATGCATTCGTAGACCAGAATTCAGACGATAGGACACGGCCGCTTGCCACTGCGGCAATCAAGATGGTGGACGTCAATAAGTGGTTTAGCGATTTCCATGTTCTCAAGGACATCAATCTGGAGGTTGCGAGCGGTGAACGCATCGTTGTGTGCGGTCCATCGGGGTCGGGGAAGTCAACCTTGATCAGGTGTATCAACCGGCTCGAAGTTCACCAAAGCGGCCGCATTGTCGTCGACGGGCATGAACTCAGCGATGACTTGCGGCAGATCGACGCCATCCGTTCCGAAGTCGGCATGGTATTCCAGAGCTTCAATCTGTTTCCTCATCTCAGTGTGCTCGATAATCTTTGTCTGGCGCCGCAGTGGGTGCGCAAGATCCCGCGCGCGGAGGCGGAGCGGCAGGCGCGGGAGTATCTGGAGCGGGTGCGCATTCCCGAACAGGCGGACAAATTCCCAGGCCAGCTGTCAGGCGGCCAACAGCAACGGGTGGCGATCGCGCGGGCGCTCTGCATGAACCCTAAAATCATGCTGTTCGACGAGCCGACTTCAGCGCTTGATCCGGAAATGGTCAAGGAAGTGCTCGATGTCATGATCGAGTTGGCGGAGCAGGGTATGACGATGCTATGCGTTACGCACGAAATGGGGTTTGCCAAGGCCGTTGCGGACCGCGTCATATTCATGGATGAAGGTGAGATCATCGAGGCGGCGGCGCCCAGTGACTTCTTCACGGCACCCCGCTCGCAACGAACCAAGGAGTTTCTCGCCCAGATCCTGGCACACTGACCTGTTGTGGTCAAAGCCGCGCCGTTTTATCTGTCCACCGTTCAGACAGATTGAAGCGAAGCGGCTGATGCCGGGTTTCAGGATGACGTAGCTGAGCTGTCAAGGCAGATCTGTCGAGGCTCGATATTGAAATACAACACCCATGCGTGGGGAGGAGTTATCGGATGAGGTACTGGATCGCGGGCTGTTTGGCGGTGCTTGCGGCTTTTGGCCAGCCGGCCGGTTCGGCCATGGCCCAATCGAGCACGCTCGACACCGTCAAGGCGCGCGGGCAGCTGCAGTGCGGCGTGAATACCGGTCTTGCCGGTTTCAGCGCCCCGGACGATGCAGGGCAGTGGAAGGGCCTCGATGTCGACATGTGCCGTGCGGTGGCGGCGGCGATCTTCAAGGACGTTTCGAAAATCAAGTACGTTCCGCTGACGGCCAAGGAGCGCTTTACCGCGTTGCAGTCGGGCGAAATCGACATGCTGGCGCGCAACACCACATGGACCATGAGCCGGGATACCGGAGCCGGTCTGAGCTTTGCCGGGATCAATTATTTCGACGGCCAGGGCTTCATGGTGAAGAAGGCGCTCGATGTCGTCTCGGCGAAGGAATTGTCGGGGGCGAGCATCTGCGTGCAGACCGGAACCACCACCGAACTCAATCTTGCCGACTATTTCCGCACCAACAAGATCGAGTACGACCCTGTCGTTTTCGAGAAGCTTCCGGAAGTGCTGGCGGCCTATAACGCCGGGCGCTGCGATGCCTTCACCACCGACGTTTCGCAGCTCTATTCGATCCGGCTGACGCTTGGAAATGCGGCTGAGCACATCGTGCTGCCGGAAATCATTTCGAAGGAGCCGCTCGGGCCTGCGGTACGTCAGGGCGATGCGCAATGGGCCAACATCGTGCGCTGGTCGCTCAACGCCATGATCAATGCGGAAGAGTTGGGCGTCACGCAGGCCAACGTCGATCAGTTGAAGGAATCGAAGAACCCCGAAGTGCGCAGGCTGCTGGGGTTCGAAGGCGAATTCGGAAAGTCGATCGGTCTCGACCTGGACTGGTCGTATCAGATCATCAAGCTTGTCGGGAACTATGGTGAGTCGTTCGACCGCAATGTCGGCGCGGGTTCGCCGCTGGGCATCGCCAGGGGACAGAATGCGCTGTGGAGGGACGGTGGACTACAATACGCGCCTCCGATCCGCTGAGGCATGGTTTCATTTTGGCCAACGGTCTGGGCGCGCAGAGATTCAACTCCTGAGCGGGCGGACGGTACCTTAGTTTTTTGAGCGCGACGGAGCAGGAAGGGGGGAAGCGTTGAAGAGACCTTCGAAACCGCCTGCTCCGGCAAGGTTCTCGCGCTCGCTGACCGATTACATCTACGATCCGAAAGCGCGTGCGCTGGCATTGCAGGCGATCGTCGCCTTGCTGCTGGTCTGGTTTGTCTGGGCGATTGTCGACAACACGATACGCAATCTCGAAGCGCAAGGCATCGCTTCGGGATTCGGGTTCCTCGACAACACCGCCGGTTTCGATATCTCGCAATCGCTGATCGCCTATGCCAACACGATGAGTTACGGCCGCGCGTTTCTGGTCGGGCTGTTCAACACGCTGCTGGTTGCCGTCATCGGCGTTGTCCTCGCCACCATCGTCGGGTTTGTCATCGGGATCGCGAGACTTTCGGGGAACTGGCTTATCGCGGCACTGGCTTCGGTCTATATCGAGACGTTGCGCAACATTCCGCCGCTGCTGATGCTGTTTGCAGTCTACTTCGGCGTGCTGAAGGCATTGCCATCGCCACGCAACAGTCTGGAATTGCCATTTTCCAGTTATCTCAACACGCGCGGTCTGTACTTTCCGGCCCCAGTGTGGGGTGAAGGCACCTGGCTGTTTGTCGCCGGAGTTCTCGTCGGTGTTGCCGGTGCGGTGTTCCTTTATCTCAACGCGCGCCGGAAATTCATCCTGACCGGAAAGGCGGACAGTATCGCGCTGCCACAGCTGATACTTGTGGTCGGGGTCGCTGCCATCGCATTCCTTGCAGCCGGCTCTCCGCTGTCGTTCGATTATCCGCAAGCCGGCCGGTTCAACCTCAAGGGCGGGATGACGATCCTGCCGGAATTCATCGCACTGCTGGCGGGGCTGACGCTCTACACCGCTGCCTTCATCGCCGAGATCGTGCGCAGCGGCATCCTGTCGGTGGCGAAGGGACAGCACGAGGCGGCGGCGGCGCTCGGGTTGCACCGGGGGCAGATCATGCGGCTGGTGGTGATCCCGCAGGCGTTGCGCGTCATCATCCCGCCGCTGACCAACCAGTACCTCAACCTGACGAAGAATTCGTCGCTTGCGGTTGCGATCGGCTACCCGGACCTTGTGTCGGTGTTCGCGGGGACGGTGCTCAACCAGACCAACCAGGCTGTCGAGGTAATCCTTATCACGATGTCGGTCTATCTCGTGTTGAGCCTGCTGACGTCGGTGTTCATGAACTGGTTCAACGCGCGGGTCGCGCTGGTGGAACGGTGAGGGGTCGATGAGGGTTAGCGCGCGCACCGGACCGCCAAGAATTGAGGCCATCGGCCCTTTGCGATGGATGCGCGAGAACCTGTTCTCGTCGGCGTTCAATTCGGCGTTGACGGTGATCGGCGGGGTCATTTCCGTCTGGCTTGCCTGGGGCGTGGCTGACTGGGCGCTGCTTCGCGCCGTTTTCACAGGAAGCGACGGCTCGGCATGCCGGGTCGAAGGGGCCGGGGCCTGCTGGCCGTTCGTGATCCACAAGTTCCAGATGTTCATGTACGGACGCTATCCGGATGACCAAATCTGGCGGGTCAACTTCACCTACTTCCTGGCGCTCGCCGGTCTTGTGCCGCTGATGCTTCCCAACGTGCCGGGCAAGTTGTGGTTGTCAATCTACATGATCGTGGTGTTTCCGGTCATCGCGTTCTTCCTGCTGACCGGCTCCGAATGGCTGGGGCTCGAAATCGTCGAGACGGAGAAGTGGGGCGGACTGCTGGTGACGCTGGTCGTTGCCTGCGTCGGCATTGCCGCGTCTTTTCCGCTCGGTATTCTTCTCGCCCTGGCGCGGCGCTCGGAATTGCCGCTTATCAAGTGGCTCGCCATCGGCTTCATCGAGTTCGTGCGCGGCGTGCCGCTGGTGACGGTGCTGTTCTTCGCGTCCGTCATGCTGCCGCTGTTCCTGCCGGAGAACGTCACCTTCGACAAGCTTCTGCGGGCGCTGATCGGTGTCGCGCTGTTCTCGGCGGCCTATCTTGCGGAGGTGGTGCGCGGCGGATTGCAGGCGGTGCCGCGCGGGCAGTTCGAGGCGGCCGATGCGCTGGGGCTGAACTATCCTCTGAAGATGGGGCTTATCGTTTTGCCGCAGGCCTTGAAGCTGGTCATTCCAGGGATTGTCAATTCGTTCATCGCGCTGTTCAAGGATACCAGTCTGGTGCTGATCATCGGGCTGTTCGATCTGCTGGGGATCGTGCAGCAGGCGGTGGCTTCGGATGCGAAGTGGTTCTCACCGCAGACGGCGGTAACGGGCTACGTCTTCGCGGCATTCGTGTTCTGGTTGTTCTGTTTCAGCATGAGCCGTTATTCGGCGTGGCTGGAAAGCCGCCTCGATACGGGCCACAAGCATTAGGTTTGGTCGCGTGGGCGCTTTCAGATTGCCGCGTCATTCAGCAGCATGGCGGCGACGTGGTCGCCGATGGCGAGCGAAGCCGTGAGGCCGGGACTCTCGATGCCATATAGCGCAATGAGGCGTTCGAGGCCGTGCGTCCCGGGTCCGTGGATCGCGAAGTCGGCAGGTATCTCGCCTTCGGAATAAATCTTGGGGCGGATGCCGGTGTAGCCCGGCTGCAATGCATCCTGGGGCAGGTTCGGCCAGTAGCGGCGGATTTCCGTTTCGAAGCGTTTGCGGCGTTCGCCAGATTCATCATCGAAAGCGTAGTCGACCGATTCCATCCATTGCAGATCGGGGCCGAACCGGGCCTTGCCGGCGAGGTCGAGGGTCAGGTGAATGCCGAGCCAGGCCCCCGAGGGGACCGGATAGATAAGGTTGCTGAACGGCGCCCGCGCGGCAAGCGTGAAGTAGTGGCCCTTGGCGGGGTGCGTTGCGGGAACCACGTAGCCTTCGCGGTAACTGGGGTTGAGCAGCCGGCCAACGTCGGTAGCTCCGAGGCCAGCGGAGATGATCAAGTTCTTGGCGGTGATCGTGTCGAGGGACTGGCTTTGTGCGCCGTCGGCGGTGCTGCGGGTCGCAAGGCTGTAGAGCCCGTCAGGGGTTCGCGATATGGCAGTGACGCTGGTAGAGAGAACGACGCTGCCGCCGTGGGCGCAGATATGACCTTCAAGCGCGACGAGCAGACCATGGCTATCGATGATGCCGGTTGATGGCGAATGGAGTGCACCGATGCAGTCGAGTTCCGGTTCGAGTTTTCGTGCGGCGATAGCGTCGAACATGTCGATATCGTCGACGCCGTTGGCCAGCGCGCGTTCGGCGATGCCGTCGAGGGCGGGTAGATCCGCGTTTGTGGTCGCAACGACCAGCTTGCCGCAGCGCTTGACGCCGACGCCGTTGTCCTCGGCGAATTGGTAGAGCTTCTTTCTGCCCTCGACGCACAGCCGAGCGCGCAGGCTGCCTGGGGGATAATAGAGCCCCGCATGGATGACTTCGGAGTTGCGCGAAGACGTTTCGGTGCCGACCCGGTCATGGCGTTCGAGGACGATCACCTCGTGGCCGCGGGCGCTAAGGCTGTCGGCTATGGCGAGCCCGACGAGGCCTGCGCCGACGACGATCGTTTCGACATCAGCGGCGGACATCGCGGGTGCCTCCCTGCCTGTTTTTGCTTCGGCCTCCTGGCCGATTCAGCTGTCGAAAAGCGGTAATTGCCGCTTGACTTTTGCGAGAACAAAATGAGAACTTGGCCGCCGATAGATTCGCTGCCGGCACCGCAGCTTGGGAGACCGACACTTTGACGTTCCGCTTCATTCACACGTCCGACTGGCAGATCGGCAAGCCGTTCCGCAATTTTGAGGACCGGGTGGCCGGACGCCTGGAAGGCGCGCGGCTCTCGGTGATCGAGCGTATCGGTAAAATCGCCGAGGCGCATGGCGCCCGTCACGTCCTGGTTGCAGGCGATATCTACGACGCGCAGACCGTGCCGCTCAAGACGCTGATGCAACCCGTGCATCGCATGCAAAAGGCCGGCGGTGTTACATGGTGGCTTTTGCCGGGCAATCACGATCCAGCAAAGGCGGGAGGCATTTGGGAGCGGCTCAGGTCGCAAGGATTGCCCGACAACGTGCGCGTGCTCGATGCGCCGGGTGTGGTGGAAATGGAACCCGGAGTGTTCGTGCTGCCGGCGCCGCTTACGGCGCGCAGCGTGGCGAGCGATCCTACTGCGTTCATGGACGAAGCGGCGACGCCGCCAGGGGCGGCGCGCATCGGCTTGGCGCACGGGTCCATAAAAGGTTTTGGCAGCGGCGAAGAAAGTGCGGTGTCGATCGACCCCGACCGGGCGCGCAAAGCAGGGCTCGACTACCTGGCGCTCGGCGACTGGCACGGTTCGGCAAAAATCAATCAGCGGACATGGTATGCGGGCACGCCCGAACCTGACCGTTTTCCCGATAATGCGCCGGGCTTTGTTCTTTGCGTCCATATCGAGGGGGGCGCGGCGGAGCCGAAGGTCGAGGCAATCGCGAGCGCCGCATTCATCTGGGCGAAGCGGGAGTTCGACGTGTCAGCGGCCGGTGATCTTGCCGGTGTCGAGCGCGATCTTGAAGTGCTGGCAGGCGATCCAGCGAACCTGGTTTTGCGATTACGGATCGGCGGACGCGTCCGACTGGAGGAAATCGCCGAGGTCGAGAGATGGTGTGAAGGCCTTGAAGCGAAACTGCAGCATCTGGAAACCGACTTAACGGGGTTGCTGCCGCGCGCCGAAGAAGCCGATTTCGATCTTTTTTCGGTCAGCGAGGAACTGGGTGAAGCTGCGCGGTTTCTGAGCGGGATTGCGGATGACGAAAGCGATCAACGGCGGGCGGTTGCAGCGGCGGCATTGGCGCGCCTCGCCGGATTGAGCCGGCAGGTCACGGCGGGGGACGCATGAAAATCAAGGCGTTGCGCGTTCGCGAAGTCGCCCGGTTCGACAAGCCCGTTGCCATCGAAGGCTTCTCGGGTGGCCTTGATGTGCTTGCCGGTCCGAACGAGATGGGCAAGTCGACGCTGTTTCGCGCACTAAGGCTGCTGCTCGGGGTCAAGCACACATCGAAAGCCGATGCGGTCAACAGGCTGACGCCATATGCCGGCGGGCAGCCGTTGATCGAGGCGGATATAGATATCGCAGGTAAGCCGTGGCGCATCACCAAGCGCTTCGGCAAGGGTGCGCGTGCGCAACTCGTCGATCTCGACAAGGGGCACGTCGTGGCGCGCAACACGGAGGCCGATGAGCTGCTTGCCGAGATGCTGGAGGGTCAAGCCTCGGGATTTGGCGCTCATGGTCTCGTCTGGGTCGGGCAGAAGGAATCACTCGAAGCGCCGCAACCCGATCAGAAGGGTGAACGGGGTGCATTGATGGAGGCGATCGAATCCGAAATCGGGGCGATGACCGGCAGCGGGATCGCGGAGGCCGTGCGGCGGCGCGTGGAAGCCCAGCTCGGGGAACTCGTGACGACGCGGGGGCCGAAGAAGGGGAGCCGGTATGCCGCCGCGCTCGAACGACGTGGCGAACTGCAAGGCGAACTCGACGTCGAGAGGGCGGCCCTGGCGGCGGTGGCGCAAAGCCAGGAGGAACTCGACCAGCTTCAGGCACGTTTTCGCGACGTCGGCGACGCGGTTCAGATTGCAGCACTTGAAGAGAAGTCGAAGGCTTCCGCGAAAGCGCTGGAGGAGGCCGAACGGCAGCGATTGCGAGTGCGCCAGGCAAAAGACGCGGTGCAGTTCTGTAACACCGAGCAGAAGGCCGCGCAGTCGGCGCTGGCGGATTTCAATTCCAGAATGGCGCGGCTTGCGGAATTAAACGGCGGCATCGCGGAGGATGAAGCGCGGTTGCCCGAATTGCGGCTGGCAGCGGAGAGCGCGCAGGCCGCCTTTGAGAAAACGCGGACCGACGGGGAACGGTTGCGCGATGAAGAAAAGCGGTTGCAGCTGCTGTTGAGGCGCGCGGAGATCAGCGAACGGCTCGAAGCAAAATTGCGGGTGCTTGCCGAAGCGGAACGCCTTGATCGGGAAATTGCAGAAGAAACGGAGCGCATGCGATCGGACCCGGTGACATCTGAGCGTGTCGACCGGTTGCAGCGTGTCGAGCACCAGTTCCAGTTGATCGAGGGCCGGATCTCCGCCGAGAGCCCGACGGTGAAGATCTCTTATGAGATCGGGGCACGTGAAAGAATCTGGGCAAATGGTGAAGCTCTGGCAGACGGCGCAGAACTGCATGCGCGCGACCTCATCATCCTCGAAGTGCCGGGTGTCGGACGGGTCGAGATTGCACCGGGCGGCGGCGACGGGCGCGAGGATCTATTGCAGCGATCGGAGGCGCTCAGCCGTGAGCGCCGCGAGCTACTTGGCGAGGTTGGCGCGAAGACGGCCGGCGAGGCGCTTGAGCTTTACGGTGAACGGCAACGGCGGGACCGGCGGCTCAACGCGGCAATCGCGGAACTGCGCGGGCTGGGACCCGATGGGGTGGCGGCCATCCGCTCGGATGTTTCAGATCTAGAAAATCAAATCGGCCTTTGCGATTCGGCCGGGCCGGGGGAGGCGGGCGAACGGACAGCCGAAGATCTATCGGCGCGGCTGCAAGCGATTGCGAGGGATCTCGACGACGCGCGGCGCGCCTATCCGGAATGTGCAACGCGGCAGAAGGTGACTGCGGGGGAACTTGCCGAAGTGCAGGCGGGCGTTGCGGCGCGCCGACAAAGAAGCGAAGAACTGGAGCGTCTGTTAGGTACGCGCGAGAACAGGGAGATGCTTGCCGATGATCTGCGGTCGCGTGCTGAAAGGGCGGATGGCGCACTGAGTGAAGCGGTGCGCACGGTGGCAGCTCTTGAAGAGGTGCTGCCAGACGGCGATGAGCTCAACAAACTCAATGAGGACGCGCAGACGGCGGTGCGGACGCTGGGTGAGGCTCGACTCGAGTCGGGCCGGTTGCGCGAAGCGATATCGGCGGCGAGTGCTCGTATCGAGATGGCTGGGGACAGGGGGCTAGGCCGGCGCGTCAGTGAACTGGAGGGGGAAGTAGAGCGTGCCACGGCGGCGGTTTCTGAGTTCGAAGCAGAAATAGATGCACTGAACCTTCTGCTCGAAGCTCTCGATGAGGCGCACAAGAATGCGCGCGAGCGTCTTCTGGCGCCGCTGCAGCAGCGCGTGAGCCCGTATCTGTCGTCGGTATTCGGGTCGGCGCGTGCCAGGTTCGCGGAGGACTTCGGGATCGAAGGACTGGAACGCGACGGGCGCGGGGTCGAGGACATCAGGTGGCTCAGCGAGGGGACCCAGGAACAACTCGGTCTCGTCGTGCGGCTGGCTTATGCGCGCCTTATTGCGGACAGCGGCGAAGCGCTTCCAGTGATTTTCGACGACCCGCTGGTCTATAGTGATGCCGAGAGGATCGCGCAGATGTTTGCGGCGCTGCGTTCGGCAACCGCGCATCATCAGGTTGTCGTGCTGACCTGCCGCGAGCCGGCTTTTGCTGCATTGGGTGGAACGCGGCTCGAACTCGCGGCTTGGAAGGCTGAAGTCGATCTTGGCTAGCCGAAACGAAAAGCCCCGCCCGGTTTCGCCGGTGCAGGGCTCGCATTTGCAACGCTTCCAACAGCAAGGTGCGGGCCTTGCCCGCCTCAGGATGCGTCCGGAAGCGGTGTCAGCATTGGCGGCTTTTCAACCGGGGCGGCAGCCGAGATCGGGTCTTCGCTGCGGCGCGACTTGCCTTCGAAGAAGGCTCCCTGCTCGATCGCGAGGGCCTTGTGGTAAATATCGCCTTCAACGTGGCTTTGGGCCTGCAGCATGACTCGTTTGCCGCGAACCGAGCCCATGACGTGGCCGCGGACGACGACTTCTTCGGCGATGATGCCGCCGGTGATGTGAGCACGTTCGCCGACAATGATGTGGGTGCCGCGAATGTCGCCCTCGACGCGGCCATCGATCTGTACCTGGCCCTCGGACGTGAGGTTACCTGTGATCGTCAGGTCAGGACCGATGACTGATGGTGGAACGCGGTCTGCGGGGCGCGCGCTCGAAGGAGTTGTCGGCGTGGGAGCCTGGGCCGGTGGCGCAGGAGGTTTCGGGGTGTCCGCTTCGTGTTTCTTGAAGTTAGGCAACATGACTTACACGACCTCCAAATATACTCAGTTACCCAGGCCTTGTCCGAGTCCCTCCGGACGTGCGCTGGCAGGTACCCCGACTGCAACCGTCCACGTGCCCTCGCAAGCGCAGTTAGCACAGTTGCCGCCCGAGGTCACGTGTTCGATCGGTGACGCCGCCGGTGGTCGATCTGACGGCGGAACGATGCATCGCCAGTTCGTCAGGCGATCATTGCCTTCGCGGCCGCCAACACTTCCTCGACGTGGCTTGGAACCTTAACCTTGCGCCAGACTTTGGCGATTTTGCCAGACTTGTCGATCAAAAAGGTGGCGCGTTCGACACCCATGTACTTCTTTCCGTACATGGATTTTTCGACCCATACGCCATAGGCTTCGGCCGCCTTCTTTTCGGTGTCGGCAAGCAGGCGGATCGAGAGGGCGTGTTTGTCGGCGAATTTTCTATGGGATTTCTCCGCATCCGGTGAAATCCCGAGGATGATTGCACCAGCTTTATCGAAATCGGCCTTGCGAGCGGTAAATTCGATGGCTTCGCGGGTGCAGCCGGAGGTGTCGTCCTTGGGGTAGAAGTATACGACGACGGCGGTTCCCTTGAGTTTGGAGAGGTCGACGACTTCACCGTCGGCGTCGGGGAGTTTGATGCTCGGAGCCTTGTTGCCTTCTACGACCATATTTGAAGCACCTTTATCGTTGAATATTCGTACCTTAGACAGCTTCGGCGGTTTCAGCCGTGTTGGTTGTCTTGGCTGGCGGCTGCGATTATACGATCTCACCGCACGGTTGGCTTGACTGCAAGTGCCGGGCGGGGTCGATGGTTCGGTTCCCGGCGATGTTCACAAATTCGTCGCGTCGGGGCGATAGGCAGGCCGTTGAGTGTTGGAAGCCCGGGAATGGCCGGATTTGCCAGGCAGGTTTCTTTCCAGGACATGGGGGTGCCGATCACATGGCTGGCGATCTTCATTCTTTGGAAGACTTGGAATGCTGGCGTGGTCGGAACGAAAATTCCCGATCGCGTTCAAATCAGTCTCATGGCGGGGTGATCCGGCCCCGTGGCGGTAAAGGTCACAAGACTTGAAGCTTCTTTCGCGCAAGGGTTCAAGCGAGAATACGGGCATCAGGCGGCGCCCGGCGCGTCGGGTTGCGGCCCGCGGGGCAGACAAACCGGGTCAGCGCCCGGGTAAGGCTTCGAGTCCGTTGGTCGTGAGGTGCCTCGTCGGCTGCTTCAGCATGGTCGTACTGCCAATGGCAATACTGGTCGGGCTGGCGGCTGGAATTGGCTATTTTCGTCTTCAGCAAGGCCCGGTCAGCGTGAATTTTCTCGGCGAGCCCATCCGGCTGGGGATCAACCAGGGGCTAACAGGTTTATCGGCCACGTTCGACGACGTCATTTTGACGTTGTCGGAGTCGGGAGGGCTGGAGCTGCGGCTCAGGAATTTGAAATTGGAAGAAAACAGCGGAGAGGTGGTCGTTTCGGCACCGCAAGCTGCGATAGGGCTGAGTGCGGGCTCGTTTTTGACTTTGCAGGCGGCGCCCGAACGCGTCGAATTGATCGAGCCGCGTATCCTGCTCAACTATTCTCGAAAGAGCGGCTTGTCGCTCGATTTTGCTTCCGGAGCCAGTGAGACTGGAGAGGTGACCGGCCGGGTCGACGAGGTGGAGGCGGAATTCGTCCCCGGCGCGCTTGATCTCGGCGGTGTGGTCGGAACGGCAGCCCGGTTCACACGAGAAAACGGAGGCTCATCCAGTCTGCGCGAGGTGGGTTTGCGCAATGCCACCGTGGTGCTCGTTGCCGAGGGGCGCAAGTCAAATTGGCAGATTCCGCGTCTGCTCGTCGACGTGGAGCGACGCAGTGACCGCAACGTGATTTCAGGGGCGGCGCGAATCTCCTCCGCGGGTCGCATCTGGACTTCGTCCTTGCGGATGGAGGATGTCGGCCAGGGGAAGGCATTGAAGGTTCTGGCGTCAATACGCGACGTCGTTCCAAGTCAGATTGCGGCGGCGGTGCCGGGCGCTGAAATCCTGAATGTCCTGTCGGAGCCGATGTCGGTGGACATGACTGCGCATTTCAGCGCCGCCGGGGATTTGCTGGCGAGCGAAATCGCCGTCGAATTGTCAGGAACGCAGGTGCAACCGAACGGTTTTGGAAGCGCTCTGATGACGTTCGATGCGGGGGTGCTGAATTTTGCGTACGTTCCGAGTGAACAACGCATCGAACTCAGACCCTCGACGGTGCGACTGGGGGAGGCAAGCCTCCAGTTGAGCGGCAGGCTGGGGGTGTCCGCGAAGTCTCAAATAGCGCAGTCCGATTGGGAATTCGAGGTTCGCGCCGAGCCTTCGATCCCTACCGATCCGGCAGCGAAAGCCCCGGTGGTGGCGCTTCGTGGCGGGCTGGTGCGCGGTCGGTTTGCTGCCGCGACCCAGCTCATCGTGCTGGATGAAGCCAGTTTGGATGTGTCAGGCGGCACGGTCAGGCTGGCAGGTGAGATCGATGCGGGTGAGGACGCGGGCAGTCGAATCGAGGGTAGCTTCTCAGGGTTGCCGGTCAGGCAGTTGGCCGCCTTGTGGCCGCGAGGTATTGCACCGGGCGCACTCGGTTGGGTTCGCGACAACATCCACGGCGGCGAGGTCAGGACCGGCACCATTTCGTATCTGAGCGGCCGGCACCTTGAACCAATGCAGGCTCGCGAGAGGACCGGGGACGCGCGGTTCGTGGTTGCGCTGGAGGCCGACAACTTGGAATTCGCGTCACTCAGGGGTTGGCCGAGGATGATTGCGCCGCGTGCGTTCGGACGGTTTGAAGGCGGCGAGTTGCAGGTGTCGGTCCCCGAGGCTGTGATGGAGGTCGGCGGGGAGGCCCTGAAATTGGCGAAGGGCCGCTTCATGGGATCAGATCTGCTTGGCTCTGCTCCCTCAGGCCAGGCGGAGTTCAGTTTCGAGGGGCCGGCAAATGTGTTTCGGGAGCTGTTCAACAATCCGGTGCTGGCCAATGCCATGTCGGGAGAGCAATTCCCGGACGGCCTCAGTGGCAATATTGCCGGCGATGCGACGATCGGTTTCCCGCTCGACGTGACGGTCTCGGGGGAGGATATCGGATACGATATCAGGGCGCGGCTCAGCGACGGACAGGTCAGTCGTATCTTCAACGGAGAAGACATCAAGGGTGCGAGCCTCGACGTTCACGCGTCGCCGCAGGCGCTGGACGTCTCTGGCGAGGTGCTTTTCAAGGGTGTGCCTGCCAAGGTCAACTGGCAGCGCATCAAGGGCGGCGAGGCCGGCCGCCAGCCGCCTATCCGGTTGACCGCAACGCTCGATAACGCAGACAGAAAACAGTTGGGAATAGAACTCGACGAGTTCGTGACCGGCGATGTGCCGGTGGTGGTGACGATCGACAACCCGGGGCAGGCAGAGCAGAGCGTGCATGTACGCGCGGATCTCACGAACGCGGTTTTGATGCTCGGGGTGGTCGCCTGGAAGAAGCCTTCGGGGCGCGAAGCATTCTTTGATTTCGACTTGGTCGAGAAGGATGGCGGCAAGGTCTTGTCGAATGTGCGCATTGCGAAGTCCGACATCGCGATCGAAGGCGAGATCGAATTCGACAACAAGGGCCGCGTAAAACGGTTCGAGTTTCCCAGTTTCTCGCTCGATCTCGTCAGCCGCCTCAGCGTCACAGGAAAGACGGCAGGCGACGGCGTGTGGAAAATTGCGGTCAACGGCAAGTCGTACGTCGGCCATACCTATTTCCGGTCGCTGTTCTCGGTTGGAGACGCCCAGGTCCAATCGACGGCCGCGGCGGGCGAAGGCTATGACGTCACCGCCAATATCGAAACGGTGCAAGGATTCGACGACATTTCGCTGCGCGGACTCAAAGCGAACATGTCGCTGCGCGGTGGAAAGCTCTCAGCGCTGAGCGGGCGTGCGGAACTTCCAGGTGGAGATCCGCTGGCCTTCGAACTCAGTCGGGAACGCGGCCGCCGGCTGATCCGGGTCGATACTTCGGACGCCGGGCGGGCGCTGAAGCTCGTCGGGGTTTATCCAAACATGGAAGGCGGACGGCTGCAGCTTGAGGTCGATCTCGACGGAAGTGGCGCCGCCGAGAAGACCGGCACGCTGTGGGTGAACCAGTTCAGGGTTCTTGGCGACCCTGTCGTCTCGGAGGTGGTGGGCTCGGCCGACGAGAGTGTTCCGGCGATTGCCCGCAAGCAGCATGTCGCCCGGCAGGTGTTCGATTTCGACAGCCTGCGGGCACCGTTCTCGGTCGGGCACGGCCAGATCGTCATTCAGGACGCGTCCATCAAGGGTGCGTTGCTTGGCGCGACACTGAGGGGGAAGGCCGACTTCAACGACAAGGTCGTGGACCTCGGTGGCACATACGTACTGCTGCAAGGCTTGAACAACATGCTGGCGCCTATACCGGTTCTGGGTGAATTGCTGTCGGGGCCGCGCAAGGAAGGCGTGTTCGGCACCAACTATGCGATCCGGGGGCCGATGGCCCGCCCGCAGGTGTTCGTGCATCCGCTCTCGACGCTGGCTCCGGGGATCTTCCGGGAGATCTTCCAGCTTGCGCCGGACACCCAGAGCGTTTCTCCAAGGGACGAAAATGCCGGTGTCGGCAAGCCTTCCGCCCGCTCGTCGAGCAGCCCGGCCGCGATCGGAATCCCGGTCGCTCCGGGTAATACCATCGGTGGATGGAGCTCAGAGACGCGGCCGAATTAGAGCTGCTACTTCAGGCGGCTTTCCAGCTGGCGTGACAGGCCTGCTTCAAGCCGACCTGATGAGCACGTGGCGTTTTTTTCCGAACGAGAGCTTGATCACGCCATCGCCGCTGAGGTCGGCTGGCGACAACCGCAATTTGTCGTCGCTGACGGCATTGTCGTTGACCTTGAGGGCGCCGCCCTTGATCTGGCGGCGGGCGTCGCTGGTTGATTTGACCAGGCCTGAACGGACGAATGCGTCAAGGACGCCGATGCCTTGTTCGAGGTCCGCGGCGGGGATCTCTATGGTGGGAAGGTCGGTGGCCAGTGTTCCCTGCTCGAAGGTGAGGCGTGCGGTTTCGGCGGCCTTGTCGGCGTTGTCCCGGCCGTGCAGCAGGGCGGCGGCCTCGGTGGCGAGAACCTTCTTGGCCTCGTTGATCTCGGAGCCGCCAAGTGCCTCAAGGCGGGCGACCTCATCGAGCGGCAGCATGGTGAACAATCTGAGGAAGCGGCCGACGTCGGCGTCCTCGGTGTTGCGCCAGTACTGCCAGTAGTCGTAGGCGGACAGCTGCGCTTCGTTGAGCCAGACGGCGCCCTGGGCGGTCTTGCCCATCTTGGCGCCGGAGGCGGTGGTGAGCAGCGGGCAGGTCAGGCCGTAGAGCTGGTCGGTTCCCATGCGACGGCCGAGATCGACGCCCATGACGATGTTGCCCCACTGGTCGGAGCCGCCCATCTGCATGTTGCAGCCGTAACGCCGCGCCAGTTCGACGAAGTCATAGGACTGGAGCAACATGTAGTTGAATTCGATGAACGAGAGTTCCTGTTCGCGCTCCAGGCGCATGCGTACCGAATCCATCGTCATCATGCGGTTGACCGAAAAGTGCCGGCCGACGTCGCGCAGGAACTCGATGTAGTTGAGCTTGGCCAGCCATTCGGCGTTATCGACCATGACGGCGTCGTTGCCGCCGTTACCGAATTGCAGGAGGCGGGAGAAGACCTCCTTGAGGCTCTCCTTGTTGGCGTCAATCTCCTCGATCGTGCGCAGCGCGCGTGTTTCGTCCTTGCCGGAGGGATCGCCGACGCGGGTGGTGCCGCCGCCCAAGAGCACGATCGGCTTGTTGCCGGTCTGCTGCAGCCAGTGCAGCATCATGATCGAAATGAGCGAGCCGACATGCAGCGATGGGGCGGTGCAATCGTAGCCCACATAGGCAATCAGCTTGCCTTTCTTCGCCAGATCGTCGATCCCATTCAGGTCGGATGTCTGGTGGATGTAACCGCGCGACGTCAGGACGTCGAGGAATTCGGATTTCGGGCGCGAGGGCGTGGTCATAGGCTGCGGGCCTCGGTCGGGCTCTGGAAACGGGTTCGTTGATGGAAGCGGGGACATTGCACAGGTTCACTGCCGGGAGCAAGCCGCAATGGGCGAAGTCATGCGTGCGATGGGCCTGATGAGCGGGACGTCGATGGACGGCATCGACGTGGCGCTGATCGAGACCGACGGGGAACGGGTCGTGACCCGCGTGGCTTCGGCGACGTACGCCTACGATGTAGAGCTGAAGGCGCGGCTCGCAGTGGCCGTTGCGGAGGCGCGGGATTTGGCTGGCCGTAGCGAGCGGCCCGGCTCCCTGCGGGAGATCGAACGCCTTCTAAGCGAGCGCAATGCAGAGGCGGTCGAGAGATTTTTCGTAGACCAGGCTATCGAGCGAACATCCATCGATGTGATCGGCTACCATGGGCAGACCGTCCTGCACAGACCGCCAAGCGTTGCGGTTTTGACGACCGCGGCGGGCGTTCCCTACGACGAAAAGCATGTGGGGATGACTGTTCAGCTGGGTGACGGCGAGTTGCTGGCAAAGCTGACAGGACTGCGCGTGGTCTACGATCTGCGGGCGGACGATGTTGCGGCCGGAGGCCAGGGGGCGCCGCTTGCGCCGATCTACCATGCCGCGCTGGTGTCGGGATTGCCGCAGCGACCGGTGGCGGTGGTCAATATCGGCGGGGTCGCGAACGTTACCTTCGTCGGCCGCGATGGCCAGTTGCTGGCTTTCGACACCGGGCCGGGTTCGGCGCTTATCGACGATCACATGCTTGCGACGACGGGGCTTCATTGCGACGAGGATGGGGCGACGGCGGCCCGCGGAACGCCGGATGCGTCGGTGGTGAAGCAATTGCTGTCTGATGTCTATTTCACGCTTGTGCCGCCGAAGTCGCTCGATCGGGATGCGTTCTCGCGCGATCCGGTTTCGGGTCTGGGGCTGGAGGACGCCATCGCGACACTGACGTCATTCAGCGCCAAAGCGATTGCGCGGTCGCGCGAAGTGCTGCCGGAGGAGCCGCTGTTATGGATTCTAACAGGTGGCGGCCGGCACAACCGCACGCTGGCGCGGATGGTTGCCGAAAGCGTCGAGAACGCCGTCGTGCCAGCCGAGGCTGCCGGGTTCGACGGGGATAGCGTCGAAGCCGAAGCCTGGGCTTATCTGGCGGTGCGTTCGCTGGCCGGGTTGCCGATTACTTTTCCAGGAACGACAGGGGTTGCGGCGCCGCTGACGGGCGGTGTTCTGGCCACGCCTGACAGGTCCTGAGCCGGTCTCGGTGCAATTAGCAGCCGGCCGACCAGACCAGCCTATTCGTTTTCGTCGTCTTCGATCTCTTCGCCGTCATCTTCCACGACCGGGGCGGCAATCGCCTTGGTCTTTTCCTTGGATTCGGATTCCTTGGCGGCCAGACGCGTGTCGAGATACGAACCGACGCGGGAGGTCAATTCGTCCATCTTGCCTTCGAAGAAGTGGTTGGCGCCGGGCACGATTTCATGTTCGATTTTGATGCCGCGCTGGGTCTTGAGCTTGACCGTCAGTTCGGCAACCGAACTCGAGGGAACGACGCGGTCCATGTCGCCGTTGATCATCAGGCCCGAGGAGGGACAGGGTGCGAGAAAAGAGAAGTCGTAGAGGTTCGATGGGGGTGCAACGCAGATGAAGCCTTCGGCTTCCGGGCGGCGCATAAGCAGCTGCATGGCAATCCAGGTGCCGAACGAGACGCCGGCGATCCAGCAGCTCTTGGCGTCAGGCTTGACGAGTTGCATCCAATCGAGCGCGCTTGCGGCGTCGGCGAGTTCGCCGGGGCCGCCGTCCCAGTAGCCCTGGCTGCGGCCGACCCCGCGGAAATTGAAGCGCAGCACGCAGAAGCCGCGCTCGGCGAAGGTATGGTAGAGGCTATAGACGACCTGATTGTTCATCGTGCCGCCGAACTGCGGGTGGGGATGGAGGATCAGAGCGATCGGCGCGTCGGAGGCGGGCTCGTGATGATAACGGGCTTCGATGCGGCCAACCGGGCCATTCATGATCAGTTCGGGCATTGGCTCTCGCTTGTCTCAGGTTCTGATTGTTGTCGGCTTTTGCCGGTCGGCGGTCGCTGCCGGTTTGAATTCAATGTGGCGCGATGCCGGTCACGTTCAATGGTCATTGGACCGGCGCGCATAGCACCGCGCTCATTTCTCGGCTCGCAACTGCCCGCGTTGGTCGCTCGGGAATCGCAATCTGCCGAAGCATTTGAAGTCCTGCCGGCTAATACTTGACTTCCTCGCTCGGAATTTACATATTCCGGCTAGTTTAGAATGGTTCGAAAAGAACGGCAGCTCTTCCCGAGGGTGGTGTCAGCCCACTGCGGACTGGCGTTCTTAGCATGAACTGCGTGGCTGAATGCAAGTGCTGAAGCACTAGTGCTCCGACTCTGACATATGGTTCCCTGCCGGGGACCTGAATGTCAGCCAGGAACACTAGGGCGGAGCCGCAGAGGCAGTTTCGAAGCGGTTGGATCCATCAAGCGGAACCGCTCCTGGGGCAGGGTTTTGCGTAACGCCGGGCTGAGAAAGCGACACGAATGGAGCTCAATACCAAGGGCCGGTACGCGGTAACGGCGATGGCCGATATCGCCAAATTCAGTGGCGACGGGGCGGTGCCGCTGTCGGCGGTTGCCGAGCGCCAGCAGATTTCGCTTGCCTATCTGGAACAGATTTTCCTGCTGCTGCGCCGGGCGGAGCTTGTCGTCAGCGAACGCGGTCGTTCCGGTGGTTACCGGCTCAAGCGTCCGGCGGAAGAAATTTCGGTCGCCGAAATCATGCTGGCCGTCGAGGAACGTACCCGCATGACGCGGTGCATGGATGAAGGTACCGGGTGCCTGGGCGAAGAGCGGTGCCTGACGCACTCCCTATGGGCGGCGCTGGGTGCACATATCGCCGGTTTCCTGGCGCAAGTGACGCTGCGCGATGTGGCAGATGGTGCCTGCGTGGGCAAGTTGTCGGCAGGTCCGGTCGCGGTAGAACATGAAAGGGCGGTGACGTGAGTAAATCTGCCGCAGATCGCGTTTTTCTCGACCATAATGCGACCTCGCCGCTGCGGCCCGAGGCGCGCGCTGGCGTTGTCGGGGCGCTTGGGCTCGCGGGTAACGCTTCCTCGGTGCATGCCGAAGGACGCCGGGCGCGCGGCCTCATCGAGGATGCCCGCGCGGCGGTGGCCAGCCTGGTTGGGGCGAAGTTGCGAAACGTGATCTTCACGAGCGGTGCGAGCGAGTCCAACAACACGGTGATTGCGCAGCCGCGCTGGGCGCATGTCGCAGTGTCAGCGGTCGAGCATCCTTCGGTGATCGAGCCGGCGAAGCGGCTTGGTGGCGATTTGTTTACGGCGCTGCCGGTGCAGAGTGACGGTCAGATCGATCTGGAGTTCCTGCGAGGCTGGCTTGAGCGACCGTGCGACGGCGACCGGCTGGTGTCCGTGCAGTGGGCGAATGGCGAAACCGGAATTTTGCAGCCGGTGCAGGAAGTTGCCGATCTGGTTGCCGATCATGGAGCGTTCCTGCATGTCGATGCCGTTCAGGCGGCGGGACGGGTCGAAATCGATGCTCTAAAGCTCGATGCGGCCTTTATCACGCTATCGTCCCATAAGATCGGCGGTCCGCAGGGGATTGGGGCGATCATACAAGGACGCGGCGGTGAACTGCGCCGGCCTTTGAGTGTCGGCGGCGGGCAGGAGAACCGGCTGAGGGCGGGTACGGAAAATGTCGCAGGATGTGCAGGCTTCGGAGCGGCGTCGCTGGTCGCTGCGAAGGAGGCCCGCGATCAGGCCCGGATCAGGGCGTTGCGCGACCGGCTGGAAGCCGAGGTCAAGGCGATGACGCCGGGAGCGGTGGTGATCGGGGAAGATTCGTTGCGGCTGGCGAACACTTCGGCGATAGCGCTCGCGGGGAAGAAGGCGGAAACGTCCGTGATCGCCTTCGACCTTGCCGGGATAGCCATCAGCGCCGGGTCGGCCTGTTCGTCGGGCAAGGTTGCCCGCAGTCACGTGCTTGCCGCCATGGGAATGGACGAAGCAATGACACAGTCGGCGTTGCGGGTCAGCCTGGGATGGTCGAGCAGTGACAACGACGTATCGCGTTTTCTCGAGGTCTGGGGAACCGTGATGAAGAAGAATTCCGTGGGCATCGCCGAGGCGATCGCCTGAGCGGATCGAACTGACAACAGCAGGTCACGGAGCGCAACGCTCTGCCGGCCGCTAAAGCTAAGACAAGGCAAAGGAGACCGGTATGGCGGCAGTTGAGTCGACTATCGAGCAGGTCAAGCAGATCGACGTCGACAAGTACAAGTACGGCTTCGAAACCGATATCGAATCCGTGCGGGCCCCGAAGGGACTGGATGAAGATACGATCCGCTACATCTCGGCACGCAAGAGCGAGCCGGAATGGATGCTGCAGTGGCGGCTCGATGCCTATGAGCGCTGGCGGTCGATGACCGAGCCGACATGGGCGCGCGTGCATTATCCAAAGATCGATTTCGAGGACCTCTATTACTATTCGGCGCCAAAGAGCACCGAGGGTCCAAAGAGCCTCGATGAGGTCGATCCGGAACTGTTGAGGACATACGAGAAGCTCGGCATTCCGCTGCGCGAGCAGGCCGTGCTGGCGGGCGTGCAGGGCGCACCCAGGGTGGCGGTCGACGCGGTGTTCGACTCGGTGTCGGTGGTGACCACTTTCAAGGACGAACTGAAGAAGGCAGGTGTCATCTTCTGTTCGATTTCCGAAGCCGTGCGCGAGTATCCCGAACTGGTGCAGAAGTATCTGGGTTCGGTGGTGCCGAAGTCGGACAACTTCTACGCCTCACTCAATTCGGCGGTCTTTTCCGACGGATCGTTCGTCTACATTCCCGAGGGCGTGCGCTGCCCGATGGAGCTTTCGACCTACTTCCGCATCAACGACATGCAGACCGGGCAGTTCGAACGTACCCTTATCGTCGCCGACAAGGGCAGCTATGTTTCGTATCTGGAAGGATGCACGGCGCCGATGCGCGACGAGAACCAGCTGCATGCGGCGGTCGTCGAACTCGTTGCGCTCGACGACGCGGAGATCAAGTATTCGACCGTGCAGAACTGGTATCCCGGCGACAAGGATGGCAAGGGCGGAATCTACAACTTCGTGACCAAGCGCGGCGACTGCCGCGGCGACCGTTCGAAAATTTCGTGGACGCAGGTGGAGACCGGATCGGCGATCACCTGGAAGTATCCGTCCTGCATCCTGCGCGGCGACGATTCCCGCGGCGAATTCTATTCGATCGCCATCTCGAACGGGCGCCAGCAGGTCGACAGCGGCACCAAGATGATCCACCTCGGCAAGAACACGTCGAGCCGCATCATTTCCAAGGGGATCGCGGCCGGCTACTCCGACAACACCTATCGCGGGCTCGTCTCGGCGCACCGCAAGGCAACGAATGCGCGCAACTTCACGCAGTGCGATTCACTTCTGATCGGCAACAACTGCGGTGCGCACACAGTGCCCTACATCGAAGCCAAGACGTCGACGGCGCACTTCGAACACGAGGCGACGACGTCGAAGATCTCGGACGACAAGCTGTTCTACTGCATGCAGCGCGGGCTTTCGGAAGAAGAGGCGGTGACGCTGATCGTCAACGGCTTCGTGCGCGATGTGCTGCAACAGCTGCCGATGGAGTTCATGGCGGAGACGCAGAAGCTGATCGGCATCTCGCTTGAAGGTTCCGTGGGTTAAGGGAGCGGTTCGATCGATGACGGATAGAACTGAACGCAATGCGGCGATCATTCGCCAGCTCGAGATCGAGGCGAACCTTTCCGCAGCGTCCTATATCGAGGATGTCGAGGAATTCCAGCGGCTGTACCGGCTGGAACGGATGCAGGACGTCGTGTTCGATCTTGCCGAGTGGATCGAGGAAGCAGGCGACGGCAAGCGGCTCGCGGATCTTGGTGTCGTGGTTGAAGATGACGATCAGGGTTTGCGTTTCAAGCAGGGTCGGCGAGCGATGGCCATCCTCCCGCGCGACGACATGAGCATCAGCGTCGGCGGCAAGGCATACTTTCCGGATGCCGACTGTCCGGTGCTCGACAAGGCTTTCTACGACGAAGTCATGTCCGGGGTGTTTGCCTGGGCGGACTTGGATGCGGACCGCAGGCCGAAACGGTGCGTCAAATGACAAAAAAGGACGATGAATTCTGGTTCAAGCCGAAGCATCACGGCTATGGGGCTACTCCCAAGAACTGGAAGGGATGGCTGGCGACCGCCGCATTCGCGGTTTTCATTCCGCTATTGTCGGTGGCCTGGATTCTATCGCTGCAAGAGCAGCACCGGGCTCTGGGTGTGGTGATGCTGGTTTTTGCGGTCGGTTATCTCGTGTGGAGGTTCATCGAGTTTTCCCGGCGCAAGACGGATGGCGAATGGATGTGGCGCTGGAACGGCCAGCCCTATCGAAAAATGCTCGACGACGAGAAGACGAGGGAATGAGCCTCATAAGAGGTCGAACAAGATAGATCAGAGTGATCGACTGCCTGGAGTTATCAAAAATGCTGGAAATCAAGAATCTGCACGTGAAAATCGCCGAGGAGGACAAGCCGATCCTGAAGGGGATCGATCTCGTCGTGCCGAAAGGCGAAGTGCATGCGATCATGGGGCCGAACGGTTCGGGCAAGTCGACGCTTGCCTATGTGCTCGCGGGCCGGGACGACTATGAAGTCACCGACGGCGACATCCTGTGGAACGGGGAATCGATCCTCGAAATGGCCCCTGACGAGCGCGCGGCGTCTGGTGTGTTCCTGGCCTTCCAATACCCGATGGAAATCCCCGGCGTGGCGGGTCTCACATTCCTGCGCACGGCGGCCAACGCGGTGCGCCGCAAGCGCGGCAAGGAGGAGCTGACGACGCCGGAATTCATGAAGCTCGTCAAGCAGAAGGCGGGTGAACTCAATATCGATGTCGACATGCTGAAGCGGCCTGTCAATGTCGGTTTCTCGGGCGGCGAGAAGAAGCGTTCCGAAATTCTGCAGATGGCACTTCTGGAGCCGACGTTGTGTGTTCTCGACGAAACCGACTCCGGGCTCGACATCGATGCCTTGAAGGTGGTGTCGGATGGCGTCAATGCGCTGCGTTCTCCGGAGCGGGCAATGGTCGTGATCACACACTACCAGCGGCTGTTGAACCACATCGTGCCCGACAAGGTGCATGTGCTTGCGCACGGCAGGATCCAGCGGTCGGGCGGCAAGGAGCTGGCGCTCGAACTTGAGAAATCAGGTTATGCCGAATTCGGCGAGAAAGCCGCGTGAGCGGCGTGGCCGGCCGCTCTTTGGGAACGGCTGGCAAAACGCCGGTGTATCGAAGTTTCGAAGACGACGCGCAGGAGGCGCGAAAATGACCGTGGCAGTCATGAAAACGAAGGCGGAGCAATCGTTCGCCGAGGGCTTCAGCGAAGTGCAGGAGAAATTGCCGGGTTCGACGGCGGTGCGCGCGATACGCGAGGAAGCAGCGCAGCGGTTCGCGGAGCTCGGTCTGCCGCATCGGCGGATAGAAGAATGGAAGTACACCGATCTCAGGAACCAGGTGAAGGATGCCCTGCCACCGCGTTCCGGCGAAAAGGTGGCGATGACGATTGCCGACGTGATCGTCGCGCTGGGGCCATTGGCCCATGTGGATGCGCACCGGGTCGTGTTCGTCAACGGTTCGCATCGGCCGGAGCTTTCGTCACCAGGTGGCCTTGCCGGCGTCAATATCCAGTCGCTCGCCTCGGCACTCGAAACAGCTGAAGGCGGCAATGCGGCCATCGCAGGTATCGCCAGTCAACACAGCGATGCGGTGATGGCGCTCAACACGGCCTATATGAGCGACGGCGCGGTTGTGCAGGTCGAGGCCGGTGCGGCTCTCGATAAGCCGCTGATGCTGGTCCATATCAGGGCGGGCAAGGCGCCTTGCTTCGCGGCCGTGCGCAATGTCATCGAGGTTGGTGCAAAGGCTTCGGCTCGCATTGTCGAAGCGTTCGTATCGCTTCCGGGGGCGGCGGGTGATGGACAGATCAACACCGTCACCCAGGTGAATGTCGGCGAAGAAGCGGTGGTGACCCACGTCAAGGTTGCCGCCGACGCGGGCGAGGGCGTGACGCATCTGTCCAACTGGATGAGCCGGATTGCGAAGTCCGCCGAATATCGCGGCTTCCAGCTGACGCAGGGCGTCAATCTCGCGCGTAACCAGATCCGCATCGACTTCGACGGCGAGGACGCCAAGCTCGACCTTTCAGGCGTGTTCCTGGGGCGCGGTTCCGACCACATCGATACGACGCTCGTCGTCGATCACGCGGTGCCTTCGTGCGAGAGCCGGGAGCTGTTCAAGGGCGTGCTGGATGGCAATGCGCGCGGCATCTTCCAGGGCAAGATCATCGTGCAGCAGGCCGCGCAAAAGACCGACGGCAAGCAGATGTCGCAGGCGCTGCTGTTGTCGGAGAATGCGGAGTTCGATTCCAAGCCCGAACTGGAGATATTTGCCGACGATGTGGTTTGCGGGCACGGAGCGACCTGCGCGGAGCTCGACAAGGACTTGATGTTCTATTGCCAATCGCGCGGTATTCCGGCTGAAATCGCCAAGGTTCTGCTGATCGAGTCGTTCATCGGCGAAGCCGTCGACCAGATCGACGACGAGGCGATCGGTGAAGCGGTGATGGCGTTTGCGCGGGGCTGGCTGTCATAACGGCTGATGGCCTAATATGCTTCAGCGGTAACTCTAGAGGACGAGATGACCTTGGACTTTGATGCCGACATCGGACGAATGCGGGGCAAGGGCGGGGCTCAGTATGACGTCGGGAGCATCCGCACGGATTTCCCGATCCTGTTCCGCGAGGTCTACGGTAAGCCGCTCGTCTATCTCGACAACGGTGCCAGCGCGCAGAAGCCCAGGGCCGTGCTCGAAGCGATGGATCATGCCTACCGCTTCGATTACGCCAATGTGCATCGGGGGCTGCACTACCTTTCCAACACGGCGACGGCCAATTTCGAGGAAGCCCGCGAAACAACGCGCAGGTTCCTCAACGCCCAATCGAGCGATGAGATCATCTTCACGCGCAACGCGACGATGGCGATCAATCTGGTGGCGCAGTCGTGCGGGGGGCTGCTGATCGGCGAGGGCGACGAGATCGTGCTGTCGATCATGGAGCACCACTCCAACATCGTGCCCTGGAACTATCACCGCGAGCGTTCCGGAGCGGTGATCAAGTGGGCACCTATCGCCGACAACGGCGAATTCCTCATCGAAGAGTTCGAGGCGCTTCTGACGCCGCGCACCAAGATTGTCGCCATCACACACATGTCGAACGTGCTGGGGACGGTGGTGCCGATCAAGCAGGTGATCAAGGCGGCCCACGATCGCGGAATACCGGTGCTCGTCGACGGCAGTCAGGCTGCGGTGCACATGCCGGTCGACGTGCGCGATCTCGACTGTGACTTCTATGTCTTTACCGGCCATAAGACATACGGTCCCTCGGGAATCGGCGTCCTTTACGGCAAGAAGGAACTGCTCGCGAAGATGCCGCCTTATGAGGGCGGTGGCGAGATGATCGATACGGTCACCGTCGACAAGGTGACGTATGCCGATCCACCGCACCGGTTCGAAGCGGGAACGCCTGCGATCGTCGAGGCCATCGGACTCGGTGTGGCGCTCAACTACATGATGCAAATCGGCCGCGAGAATATAGCGGCGCATGAAGAAGAGCTCGGGCGCTACGCGATGGACAGGCTCAGCGAGTTCGACTGGCTGAAGATCCACGGGAAGGCGCCGGGCAAGGGAGCGATCGTATCGTTCTCGATCGACGGGCTTCACCCTCACGATATTTCGACGATCATCGACCGCAGGGGGATCGCGGTGCGGGCCGGGCACCATTGCGCGCAGCCGCTGATGGACCGGCTGGGTGTCAGCGCGACGTGCCGGGCCAGTTTTGCCATGTATAACACGCGTGAGGAAGTCGATGCTCTGGCCGACGCACTGGTTCATGCCAAGGAGTTTTTTGCGTGATGAATGACAGGAAACCGCCGGGCAACGAGGATCATGCCGGCAAGGCTGCCGCCGCGGCGGCTTCGCTGGCGGCGAAGGCCGCTGAGCGCAGCGGTAATGCGGAGGTGGAAAGCGAAACGACCACGCAAGCGGCGCCGAGCGTTGCCGATGGCGGCACGCCGGTCGAAGGATCCGCGCTTTCCGAACAAGAACTCGAACAGCTCACGGCGGATATCATCGCCGCGCTGAAGACGGTGCAGGACCCGGAAATACCCTCCGACATCTACGAACTGGGACTCATCTACCGAGTCGATGTCGGCGACGAGCGAGAGGTCGAGATCGACATGACGCTGACGGCGCCGGGTTGTCCGGTTGCCGGTGAAATGCCCGGCTGGGTGGAGGATGCTGTGTCCTCGGTGCCAGGCGTCAAAAGCGTCACGGTCAAGCTGGTGTTCGATCCGCCGTGGGATATGAGCCGCATGTCGGACGAAGCCCGCCTCGAAATCGGGATGTTCTAAGCCAGATCGACGGACTTCAGCCGTTACCGTTCAGGCACGCCCTGGGACTCACATCATTGGTTTTGCCGTGCCCGCGTTCAGGCAGGAGCGGCCTGTGTTATTTTCGCTGGTCCGGCCGCGCTGATTTTCGGCCTCACTGGGCTGGGTGGGTAGCATGTAATCGTGCGCTTGCGCTACCGCAGGTTCCCAGGGTTTGGAAGGTGGTCTAAGGTCGCTCAAGTCAATAAAGATGGAACGCTGTCCCGGTTGTTGGTGGTGGCAGCGCATTTGAATGCGGAGAGTGACCGATGGCGGAGACACGTACAGCGCTGGTGACCGGGGGGAACCGCGGGATCGGATTGGAGGTGGCCCGTCAGCTGGCAAGGCTCGGTGTGCTGACGGCAATCGGTTCGCGGGACCGGGCAAACGGCGAGGCGGCTGCCGCAGGGCTCGTTGCCGAGGGACTCGAGCCGGCGGTCGTCCAGCTTGACGTCACCAATTCGGAAAGTGTGCGGGCCGCCGTTGAGGAGACCCGGCATCTGTTCGGGCGCATCGATATTCTCGTCAACAATGCAGGCATGGTGCCGGGATCCCTCGAAGCGTCGGCTGCATCCAATGTGGGGAACGTTCGCACCGAGGACATCCTGGCGACTTTCGATGCCAATACTCTTGGTCCTCTGCGGATGATCCAGGCGGTGCTTCCCTATATGCGCGCGGAAGGCTACGGGCGGATCGTCAACGTGTCTTCGATGCTGGGTGAACTTGCCGACATGGGCGGAGCGCACACCGCGTACCGGATATCGAAAACCGCACTCAATGTGTTGACGCGAACCGGGGCAGCCGACATCGGCGCGGGCAACATCAAGATCAACTCGGCCTGTCCAGGGTGGGTCAAGACGGATATGGGCGGGGCGAATGCACCGCGTTCGACTGCTGAAGGGGCCGAGACGATCGTCTGGCTGGCGACTTTGGATGACGACGGGCCGACCGGCGGGTTCTTTCGCGACAAGAAACCAGTTGCCTGGTGATGCGTTGACAGACCGTGGCGGTCGTTGCCTGAGGCAACTTGCCGAGCCGGAAATCTGGAGAGCCGTTGACTATGGGCCATGCATTGAGATTGTTTGCCGGTCCACTGATGGCCATGCGGGCCTTTGCGGATGCGTCCGATCACGCGCGCATCTACCGGTTGCGGCCCGAAGGCGCGCTGTACGTGGTGCCGCTCGACGACGACCTGCATGACGACCTGCACAGCATTGTCGGGACCGGTGACTGGCTGGAGAACGGTCCGCGCATTTCGACCGGAGACATGGTCTTCGCAGCGCGCGCTTCGAAGGGGGCGGCGGTTGCCTATCTCGAAACCGAATACTTCGGTGGAATCGGGGAGCAGAGTTCGGCACTGTGGAAGGATGGGCAGTTGGTGCTGGGGCCGCTGCACATGGACGGCTCCGCGTCACGCCGTCCGCGCTCGCTGTGGCCGATCAATGCCGCGTTGAGGGGACTGGGTGTGAGGATCGAAGGTTCGCAGTACGTCGATGAGTTCGAAATCTTCGGGCTTCTGGATTACCGCAGCCACGACGATATTGCCGCGAAGGGGCATCCACTCGACGGTTGAAAAGGCACGAGGATCTGGGCTCTGGGATCTGGGCTCTGGGATCTGGGCGCAGGGCCGGCACTCCGGCAAGCCTGTGCGCTTCGATCAGAGGCCGCGCACGAGATTTCCGACCATCAGCGTCAGATAGGCGGTCATCGCCAGCCAGAAGTTCTGGTGGGGAATGTAGCGGGGAACGGGGATGAAACCCATCTGGCTTATGAGCGCCAGTATGGCAAGGATGAACGAGATCAGGAAAATGACGATGGTCGGCGGGTTGAGACGCATGGCCACTCCTCGCGATTGCTTTTTCCGCCACCAAGCGCATGACGGCCCCGCCGGATTTATCCGACGCGGGAGCCTGTGTCCAGTTCTTGAGCGGTCTGCGGGGTCAGCCGGGACTGTCCGGCGCTCTTAAAGTTCGTGGGGAGGCTGTCTTGATACCTGGATGAAGCCGCTCAATTGTTCTTCAGCCTCGATCACGAGATGCACCGGCCGTCCCTGCCCGCCTACCGGGCGCAGGGTTACGATCAGCGGGCTCTTGCGAATGCCGGAGGTCGAGACATCGGTATCCAGCAGTCCCGCCGGTCCCTCCTTCACGGATACGACTTCCAGGGTGCGTTCGACACCGTTCATGGCAATTGAGATAAGATTACCGATGGCGAGGCTGCCTTGAACGTTCCAGGTTGCCGGTGTCGCGTTGGTAGCGCGGGCGTCACCCAGCCAAAAGTCTTCGCTGCCGGCAACCGGCTGGCTGACTTGGGCCTGGGAGCGTTCCTTAAAGGTGGAAGTGTAATTGGGGTCTGCAAACGCGGTGCCGAATTCGGCGCGGAGCAGGCCGTCACCTGTCGCGTACAAGGACGCCATGGCTGCGAGAGTGGCGATTGCGGCAATGGCGAACGGAAAACCTGTCAATCGAATTCCAGTCCAGAACATGACAGAAGCGCTCCAGGAATGATTGCGATGCCGCTAGTGTTCCGACTGTTAAGGCTGGTCTTCCTGCATCAGCCCGGAACTCTAGCTTAGTCCTTGTTTGTATTCATGATTTGCACACGTGAGCGGACCTTGGCCCGGACTCAATTGCGAGACTGCGAACACGAGCCCACTATATGGGGAAACATTACGAAATCCCAAGGTGAACCGGATCAATGTGTTTATAACCGCCGCCGGATCACGCGGGCCTGACTTTGTGCGAAGCGGCGGAACAGGGCCAGATTGAATGCGTAGATCAAGGCGAACATGGCGGCCATGACCGACAGGGCGGACCAGCCATCGGTAAAGCGGAACGGTTTGGTTTCCGCCGCCATTGGACTTAGCTCAGGTTTGCCGAGACCACCGGTGAAACGGTAGTCGGCGGCGTTAGCCTTGATTGAAAGCACTTCACTGACTTGAGGGAGATCGCGCGGCGGTTCGCCGCCCAGCAGCAGCATCGCCAGCACCGAAAATATTGCGAGCCCTACCAATACATCCAGCCCAAAGCGGCGCAGATCGCCAAGTATTCCGGCCTGCATCGTGCTGCCCTCCATTCGTGGTGGTTCGATCGTGAGGCGAATCCCGCCTATGCAACAGAAGACCCAGGGTGTGGCGGGGCAAGGTCCAGATTGTGGCAGGGCGGGGTCTTTGTGATGCCGTCGGCGGGTCGCGCGCTGGGTGTGGCCTACTGGTCGCACCGGTCAGGCGCTTCGTCTTATTGCGAGGGAGGATTTACGGAGGTAGCTTGCCGCCGATCGCCGTGCTGCCTGTTTGACAAGGTGGCTCTGGCTTGCCGTTGTTCTCATCCCATGTAGAAAGGCCGCGACCCATGGGCTTCATCGCCGACAGCCTTAACCGTATCCAGCCATCCGCCACGATTGCCGTTTCGACGAAGGCGCGCGCGCTCAAGGCGGAAGGGCGGGACATCATATCCCTTGGTGCGGGAGAACCGGATTTCGATACGCCCGAGAACATCAAGGACGCCGCCAAGCGGGCGATGGACGAGGGCAAGAACGGCTATACCGACGTCGATGGGATTCCGGAGCTGAAGGATGCCATTATCGCCAAGTTCAAGCGCGATAACGGTCTGCAATACAACCGCAACCAGATCTCGGTGGGGACCGGCGGCAAGCAGGTGCTCTATAACGCGCTGCTGGCAACGCTCAATCCGGGGGATGAAGTGATCATCCCGACGCCGTGCTGGGTGAGTTACGCGGACATCGTCATCCTCGGCGGCGGCAAGCCGGTGTTCGTTGCTACGACCATGGAAGACGGGTTCCGTCTGCAACCCGAGGCACTCGAAGCGGCGATCACGCCGAAGACGAAGTGGTTCATCTTCAATTCGCCGTCGAACCCCTCCGGGGCGGCTTATTCGCGCGACGATCTGAAGAAGCTGACGGATGTACTTCTGCGCCATGAGAACGTGTGGGTGCTGACGGACGACATCTACGAGCACCTCATCTACGACGGCAATGTGTTCTGCACGCCCGCCGAAGTCGAACCCGGCCTGTACGACCGGACACTGACCTTGAACGGTTTGTCGAAGGCCTACTGCATGACCGGCTGGCGGCTTGGCTACGCAGGCGGCCCTGAAAAGCTGATCGGGGCGATGCGCAAGCTGCAGTCGCAGTCGACGTCGAACCCGTGCTCGATTACGCAATGGGCGGCCGTTGAAGCTCTCAACGGGCCGCAGGAATTCATCGCCAAGCACAACAAGATCTTCGTCGAGCGGCGCGATCTTGTCGTCTCCATGCTGAACCAGGCGAAGGGGCTGACGTGCGCCAAGCCGGAAGGCGCGTTCTATGTCTATCCCTCGTGCGCGGGGACCATCGGCAAGACCAGTTCGGGCGGCAAGAAAATCGAGAACGACGAGGATTTCGTGACGGCCTTGCTTGAAGAAGAAGGCGTCGCCTGCGTACATGGCGCAGCGTTCGAAAGTTCGCCGTCGTTTCGCATTTCGTATGCGACCTCGACGGAAGCGCTGAAGGAAGCCTGCGAGCGCATCCAGCGGTTCTGCGGCGGTTTGCGGTGACCTACGCGTTGCGCGCAATGTGACCATTGACGAAGTCATTTACGGTGAGGCGCATCGGGCGCATGCGGCCGTCGGCAATAAAAACCCCGCGGCGCTGGGCCTGGCCCATGCGGCGCGGGGAGTTCGGCCGTTTCGTCGAGGAGGCAACTATGAAGCGGCCGTTTCGGGAGTGGCTGCGGCGAGCCGTCGTTTATCCAAATGCCGAGCAGCAAAAATGCTGCACGTCGGCTACTTCTTGGAACAATCGGCGATTTGCTGTTCGCGGCCCTGTGCGGCGGTCTTCCACTCGTCCGGGGAGACACCCTTGCACCATTCCATGTGGCGGCCGAGGTCTGCGTGCCAGGCAACGCCGGTGAAGCCGCACTTCAGGCGTTCGTTGTCCTGCTGCTGCTTGAGGGCTGTGGCCGCGTACCATTGGCAGTTGGACTGGGCGTGCGCTGTCGCGGCGAGTCCGAGCTGGGCTGCCACGGCAGCGGTTAGGATCAGAGCTTTGCGTATCGAGAGCACCGTCATTTTCTCCTTCCTCGGCTCGGGCTGGCGCGTGCCGTGCCCATGAGCCCCCTTAGTTTGCGGACCGGGGCGTCCTGCCGCTATTCTATCCACCCATCGCCGTTCGAGACCTTAGAAAGCGAGTGGCGGTTGTCTACTTTTCTGCGGTGGAATGCCAAAAAGCATCACCCCATGACGGCAAACTAGCAAGCGGGATATGAACCCGCACTGAATGCTTTTTTTGCATGTTTGACAGTGTATTAAGGTTTCAATTGAGGCGATGGGGCCGGTGCGGGTGCGGATTTTTCACGGAAAGAAGGCGTATTTTCAGTCGACGGCTCGATCTCCGCCGTTGATAGCGGCTGTGCGGCAGCAAAGGGCCTGAGCGAATCGGCCTAGGGTCACGACCCTGACACTTGGTTTCCAAGCGTCGGCCCGGAGCCCTAGTTCGGTACTTTGTCTGCGTTCTCTATGTACTGACGTTTGGCGGCCGGTGAGCGAAATCAAACGTCTGTTCCTGACCACCGGGGTTCGGCTTGAACAGACGAGCGCGGATTCAGCGAGTGCAAATGGCCGGAGCCACATTTCCTGATCACGACCAGCCGCATTCGCTGGGCGAAGCGCAACGCGTTCTGCAGAGCGTGTTCGGTTACAAGGCGTTCCGTTCGCACCAGCAAGGTATCATCGATGCGCTGGTTGGCGGCGGGGACTGCCTCGCACTGATGCCGACAGGCGGCGGCAAGTCGCTTTGCTACCAGATTCCAGCGCTCGTCAGGCGGGGCACCGGCGTTGTGGTATCGCCGCTTATTGCGCTGATGCAGGATCAAGTCGACGCGCTCAAAGAACTCGGCGTCAGGGCGGCGTTCCTCAATTCGAGCCTCAGTTATCCCGAGCAGATGGACGTAACGGACAAGCTGCGGGGGGGTGCGCTCGATCTCATCTACGTCGCGCCGGAACGGCTGGTACAGGAGCGGATGCTCGATCTCCTGGCGGCGTGCGACATCTCGCTGTTCGCGATCGACGAAGCGCATTGCGTGTCACAGTGGGGTCATGATTTCCGGCCCGAGTATCAGCAATTGCGGATTCTGGCCGAACGCTTTCCGAGCGTTCCGCGTGTGGCGCTGACGGCGACAGCCGACGAGCGGACGCGCGAAGAAATCGTGCGGGAATTGAAGCTTGAAGGCGCGCAACGGTTCGTCGCGAGTTTCGACCGGCCCAATATCCGCTACCGTATCGCGGAACTCGGCGGGACTTCGGCGCGCGAGAAACTGTGGCAATTCATTTCGAACGAGCACGCCGACAATGCCGGCATCGTCTACTGCCTGTCGCGGCGCGGCGTCGAGGAGACGGCCGAGTGGCTGGCGCGCAAGGGGCGCACGGCGCTGCCATATCACGCCGGGCTTCCCGCCGAGCAGCGTGCGAAAACGCAATCACGCTTCCTTGCCGATGACGGGGTCATCATCTGCGCGACGATCGCATTCGGCATGGGGATCGACAAGCCGGACGTCCGGTTTGTCGCGCATCTCAATCTGCCGAAGTCGGTGGAAGCCTATTACCAGGAGACGGGGCGCGCGGGGCGTGACGGGGAACCGGCGGATGCGTGGATGGCCTACGGGCTGCAGGACATCATCCAGCAGCGCCAGTGGATCGAAGCCAGCGAAGGTTCGGAAACCCACAAGCGCGTGCAGCGGCAGAAACTCGACGCGCTGATCGGGCTGGCCGAGATGGTGGGTTGCCGGCGGCAGCCGCTGCTCGCCTATTTCAGCGAGACGCTGCCTCAGCCGTGCGGCAACTGCGACAATTGCCTGGAGCCGCCGACGACGATCGACGGAACGGTCGCGGCGCAAAAGGCCTTGTCGGCGGTTTATCGCACCGGGCAGCGCTACGGTGTCGGCTATCTCGTCGACGTGCTGACGGGCAAGGAAAACGAGCGGGCGATTTCGAATGGCCATGACCGGCTGTCGGTGTTCGGCATCGGCAAGGAGTTCGAGGCACCGGCCTGGCGAAATCTCTATCAGCAGCTGGTCGCTGCCGGCTTCCTTGTCGGCGACAGCGACGGCTATGGCAAGCTGCAATTGACGCAAGCCGCGCGGCCGCTACTGCGTGGCGAAACGAAATTCCGGATGCGGGAATTCAAGAAGGCGGCGGCAGGCGCAGCGCGCGGGGGCAAGCGCGGTGAGCGCGGCGGACGCAAGGCGGCCCAGCCGGTGCCGCCACAGAATGCGGCACTCTACGAAGAGCTGAAGCAGCTTCGCGCGCGGCTCGCCGCTGACGCCAAGGTGCCGCCCTACGTCATCTGCCACGACAAGACGTTATTGGAACTGGCCGAGAAGCGCCCGGCCAACAAGATGCAGCTTGGCGACATCACCGGGCTCGGCACGGTCAAGATCAAGCGCTATGGCGACGAGCTGCTCGGTGTGATCGGGGGCAAGCCGAAGCATCCGCTGCTCGTCAACCAATTGTCGGCGACGATCAATGCGACCTTAGCCCTGCACCTTGAAGGCTTCGATGCCGAGACGATCGCGGCGAAGCGCGATATGCAGGTGGAAACGATCCACGGGCACTTTGCCGAAGCGATCGAAGCGGGGCTCCTCACGTGCGACGACGTGCTGCTTCTGGAGCCGGAGGATCTCGAGGCGATCCACGACGCATTCGAGACCTGCGAGACTTTGGAGACCGGCAAGCTCGGCCCGGCGCACGCGGCGCTCGACGGGCGCTTCGATTTCGGCTTGCTGAAATGCGTTCTGGCTGAGCTGGGGTAGGGGGGCAGCTTTTCGCTAATGGCGGACGTATTGAGGTTGGCGTGGGTGAGCCGGAAGGGACCGTGCGCCGTAAAGATCCTGCGATATTGCCTGTTCGGCGGCACGTCTGGGCAGTCCAAGCGCACTGTCCAACACTGGCAGTCGACAGTCGGGGCACCATCGAAGACTTGCAACGATCCGCTTCGGGAGTGCGGGCTTTATCATCAAGGCGCCGAAGTGCGCGGCTGACCGAGTGGGGCAATGCCACAATTGCGTTGGAGTGGTTGACGTGAGCGGCTCCCAGCGTCAGAATGCTCAAGAAACATTCGGCGCGTGGTAGTTTGGTTGACCCAAGCCGCTCCTGAAGGAAGAAAAATGATTTTTCCCTGCCCATACCTGTTCCGCGCTCTTGTTGTTCTCTTGGCCGTTGTCGCGATGGCGCCCTGGTCACCTCCCGCTACGGCCGAAGCTTCACCACAGTTGGTTGCCTTCGTCGGATTCCGGATCATCAACGACTCGATGGAACCGGTCAGTGACGACGAGAAGAACCGTGCTCAACTGCTCGACGCCTTGTTAAAGGAGAAGCTCGAGGCCACCGGACGCTTCAAGTTTGTCCCGATTCCCGACAGCATGCGCTCAGAGATCGACGCCGGTCCCTTCATTGGCGAATGCAATGGTTGCGAAATCGACTATGGCCGCAAGTTGGGTGCCGATCTCATCGCCTGGGGGACGGTCCAGAAGGTCTCAAACCTCATTCTCAATTTGAATGTCTACATGGGCAGTGTCGAAACGGGCCAGATGACCTACATAAAGAGCGTCGACATCCGCGGTAACACCGACACGTCATGGACGAAGGGCCTGGGGTGGATGCTGAAGTACTATATGCCCGGCAACTAAGAGACGATCAGATCGGAAGCAGAATGGGCCGCGCCCACACTTCCTTTTGGCAAGTAGGGCGGGGAAAGATGAGCGACTTGCAGGGCGGGTTTTAGCGAGGCGTAACCCGCCGTGAAGCGTTCGTCACCCGGTGAGCAATTTGGTGGATTTCGCTTGGCTCTATCCGCCCTACACGAGACCGCAAGTTCCATTCACCCAGTGCGCTCCGGGCGGACAACGGTTTTTCCTGGAGATGTGGTTCAGGAAAGCAGTTCGGCGATTGCCGGTTCCCCCTAAATTCCAAAAAAAACGGCCGCGGAGTGATCCGCGGCCGTTTCGTTAGTCGTGAACGCTTGGAGGCGTGGGCTTACATCATGCCGCCCATGCCACCCATTCCGCCCATGCCACCCATGTCGCCCATGCCGCCGCCGGAGTCCTTCTTCGGCGCATCGGCAACCGCAGCTTCGGTGGTGATCATCAAGGAGGCGATCGAGGCCGCATCCTGGAGGGCGGTGCGGACCACCTTCGCAGGGTCGATGATGCCGGTCTTGACCATGTCGACGTAGGCGTCGTTCTGGGCGTCGTATCCGAAGTTGATGTCCTTCGATTCGAGCACCTTGCCGACCACGATCGAGCCTTCGACGCCAGCGTTGTTGGCGATCTGGCGGATCGGAGCCTGGAGAGCGCGGCGGACGATCTGGACGCCGGCGTCCTGATCGGCGTTGTCGCCCTTGACGTCGATCTGCTGGGCTGCCTTCAGGAGCATGACGCCGCCGCCTGGGACGATGCCTTCCTCAACGGCGGCGCGGGTCGCGTTGAGCGCGTCGTCGACGCGGTCCTTGCGCTCCTTGACTTCCGTTTCGGTCGCACCGCCGACGCGGATGACGGCGACGCCGCCAGCCAGCTTGGCAAGACGTTCCTGCAGCTTCTCGCGGTCGTAGTCCGAGGAGGTTTCCTCGATCTGCGCCTTGATCTGCGAGGTGCGTGCGGTGATGTCCTTCTTGTTGCCGGCACCGTCGACGATGGTGGTGTCGTCCTTGGTGATGGTGACGCGCTTGGCGCGGCCGAGCATGTCGATGGTGACGTTCTCGAGCTTGATGCCAAGGTCCTCGGAGATCGTCTGACCCGACGTCAGGACGGCGATGTCTTCGAGCATGGCCTTGCGGCGGTCGCCGAAGCCCGGTGCCTTGACGGCGGCAACCTTGAGGCCGCCGCGCAGCTTGTTGACGACGAGGGTCGCAAGGGCTTCGCCCTCGATGTCCTCGGCGATGATGAGGAGCGGCTTGCCGGTCTGGACGACAGCTTCGAGGACGGGGAGCAGCGCCTGCAGGCTCGAAAGCTTCTTCTCGTGGATCAGGATGTAGGGATCTTCGAGTTCGGCAACCATCTTTTCGGCATTGGTGATGAAGTAGGGCGAGAGGTAGCCGCGGTCGAACTGCATGCCTTCGACGACATCGAGTTCGGTTTCCAGAGACTTGGCTTCCTCGACGGTGATGACGCCTTCGTTGCCAACCTTCTGCATGGCTTCGGCGATCATCTTGCCGATTTCGGCTTCGCCGTTGGCGGAGATGGTGCCAACCTGCTGGATCTCGTTGGAATCTTTCACCTTCTTCGCCGACTTGGCGATGAATTCGGTAACCTGTGCAACAGCCTTGTCGATACCGCGACGCAAGTCCATCGGGTTCATTCCAGCGGCGACAGACTTCATGCCTTCGCGGATGATCGACTGAGCGAGAACGGTTGCGGTGGTGGTCCCGTCGCCTGCTTCGTCATTGGTCCTGGAAGCAACTTCGCGGACCATCTGGGCGCCCATGTTCTCGAACTTATCCTCAAGTTCGATTTCCTTGGCGACGGTCACGCCGTCCTTGGTGGTGCGGGGAGCGCCGAAGGACTTCTCGATGACGACGTTACGGCCCTTGGGTCCGAGCGTCACCTTGACAGCGTTGGCGAGGATGTCGACACCGCGCAGCATGCGCTCGCGGGCGTCGGCGGCAAAACGGACGTCTTTTGCGGCCATGGAAGTGTTCTCCTGAATGGTAATTTCAAAGTTCGATCGAGGGGAATGGTTGGCGAACTTCCCGGGCTCAGCTTACGAGCACGCCCATGATGTCGCTTTCCTTCATGATCAACAGGTCTTCGCCGTCGATCTTGACCTCGGTGCCGGACCACTTGCCGAAAAGGACGCGATCGCCCTTCTTGACGTCGAGAGCGACGATTTCGTTGTCGTCGCCGCGAGCGCCGGGGCCGACGGCGATGACTTCGCCCTGCTGGGGCTTTTCGGCGGCGGTTTCAGGGATGATGATGCCGCCGGCGGTTTTGGTTTCGCTTTCGATGCGCTTGACCACGACCCGGTCATGGAGGGGACGGAATTTCATGTCAGTTCAGCTCCGATAGGATTGCTTAATCCGGATGTTCTGGGAGGGCTTCTGTACGGCCTGAACTGCTGTTGAGGCCGCCACGAAACGGGACCACTTCAGGAACTTCCTGAATTCCGGTCCTTTGCCCTCGGAGACGCTGTTAGCACTCCCTGAGAAAGAGTGCCAACGCTGGATGGGAACTAGTAGGCGTCGGGGGCAATGTCAAGAGATCGTGATCCCGTTTGTGCCAATCGGCTGAAAAGGTGCTGTTTTTTTTGGATTCAGATTACATGCGGAAACGACCCGGGAACTTTCAGCCGTGCGGATACTTGATTGTGTCGATTGGCCAAAAGGGCAAATGCAATACGGGTGCAGGTACAAGTCTGGACTCGGATGCTGCCGATGGCACTCGAGCGCCATATTGTTCGTTTGTAGTTGGCCCCGAGAGGTCGTTCACAGTGTCGACCGGAATTGTCTTAGCATCAGTATCACGAGATCGATGAGGCATAAGATGGCTACCTCAGACGAGGACGATACGTTCGGACCGACGACAATCAGACGGGCATCGGATGCCCTCAAAGCTGCTGAACGTCGGCTCGTCGAGAAGCGTGGCGGTCCGACCGATGAAACCACGCGCCAGGGCTTGGCAAGGAAGATCCTCTCTCTCATCCGTCGAGAAGGATCTCCGGAGAAAATTGCCGATCAGGCAGTCAAGGATCTGGAAGGCAAATAGGACCAAATGCGTTCGACAAGTTTTGGCTGGGTTGGCTTTTATACCGCGCTGCCGATTCGTTTACTCAACGATGTAGGCGACGTCCTTGTCGAGCTTGTAGGACCACGGCATGCCGGCGTTCTTCCAGCCGTTGAGCGTGCGTTGTCCCTTGGTCGGACCATCCTTGGCCTTGTCGCCCTCAAACCCCTCAACCTGGTTGAAGACGTTCGTATAGCCTGCTGCGGCCAACAGGTTGACGCCGTTGGCGCTGCGATGGCCGGAGCGGCACATCAGGATGACCATGTCGTCCTTGGCCATTCCCTTCTTCGCCAACCGCGCATCAACGTCGGCTACGAATGACTTGTTGCTGGTCATGACGTACTGCTTCGACTTGTCGTCCCACTTGTCGGTGTCGATCAATTGAAGCGGCACGTTTGCGTCGGTCGAGGTTGCGCTGCCCACGAAGGTCAGTTCTTCGGGCGTTCTGACATCGACAAAGAGTGTCTTGCCGGGATTTGCGAGTTTGGCGTCCTGGGCCTGCTGCGGTGTCATATAGAGTTCCAGCTTGGTTTTTTTGCCCGGATCGAGCTTTGACCAGTCCTCGGTGGCACCGGAGAAGCCGGGAAGGGCAGCGAGGAACGCCAGCAGGAAGATATTGAACAGGGTACTTTTCAGTGTCGGGGACATATTTAGATTCCTCATGACGGGACTTTCGAGCCAACTGAAATCAGTTGTCATGCCTGGGGTGCAGGTGTCGCGGCGGCGGCTTCCAGCGCGGCTGGCAGAGTATTTGTCGGGGCGGCGTGGGGATACCGGCCAGAGCGCTTGATCTATTCCGGCCAGGTTCGCGATCCGCTTTCGGGATCAGGTTCGCCTCAAAATGCGGGGGCTGACATTGAGCAATGTCAATCATTTCATCGCCCTGCAATCCGGCGCGCGAACCGGCCGGATCGGTTCAGGCGCGTTGGCGCCAAAGCGCCCATTTGCTGCAATCAAGCCTGTTGCCGACCGGTTGGTGAGGCGGTCGCCTAGTGGCCTGTCTCGCCTAAATCGGTGTGCTGGCCGCAACCGCTGACGATTTCGGCGAGACATGAAGGCCACTAGCCAAAACAATGGCTTAGTGTGGCGTTCAGCGCGCCTCAATTGACAACTCCTGTGCGGCACCAACA
>JAHJSN010000062.1 GCA_018830445.1 Alphaproteobacteria bacterium
CATGTTGCGGCTTCACAGCCCGTGTCGCGCTTAGCATACATCCAATTTGGGGAAATTTGGTAGGCGGGGCGGGTATCGAACCCGCGACCCTCTGATTAAAAGTCAGATGCTCTACCACTGAGCTACCCGCCCACACGGCCGACAACGGCCCACCGGCGCACCTTCAAAGCGCGACGGAGCGGTCTTCTAGCGCGGTATGCCGCAGAGGGCAAGGCTGGGTGATACTTTATCTCAGGCAATCGGCGGGTTAGCTAACGGGGCCTGTATCGAGCCTTGGCCGTCCTCTTTTCAAACCGCCCTTCCGGTCCCGGCATCTCGGGTCGCGGTCAGCTTTCTGGACCAAATGACACAGCCGCCGACCGCAATCCCTTCGCCGCTGGCCCCGTCCGGCGATACCGCCAAGGCCATCGGCCTGATGATCGTCGCGGTCATGCTGTTTTCGTGCCTCGACGCATCGGCCAAATATCTGGCAACGCGCGAAGGCGTGCCGGTGGCGCAGGTGATCTGGGTGCGCTTCATCGTGCAGTTCGTGTTGCTGATAATAATGGTCCCGGCGCTCGGGCTTCTGACATTGCGAGCCATGTTCCGCACGAACAAGCTGGGCTGGCAGCTGGTGCGTTCGGTCATGATGGCCCTGACGACCGCTTTCAATTTCCTGGCGCTGCAATACCTGCGGCTCGACCAGACCATCACCGTCATGTTCCTGACGCCGCTCATCGTCGCGCTTGCCGCCGGGCCGCTGCTCGGTGAATGGGTCGGCGTGCGGCGGCTGATGGCGATTCTCGCCGGGTTTGCCGGCATCCTGATCGTGGTGCGGCCGGGGTTTGCGGCAGTGCACCCGGCGATCCTATTGTCGTTCGCCTCGATGGCCGCCTATGTCGCGTTTGCACTCATCACGCGGCACATCGCGTCCTTCGACCCGCCGCTTGTCACGTTGTTCTTCTCGATGTTCGCGGGCGTCCTGCTCGGCTTCCCGTTCGCCGCCGCCGCGTGGCAGTGGGAATTCTCCGCGCCGGTATGGGGCCTATTACTGGTGCTCGGTGTTCTCGGCGGGAGCGGCCACTACCTGTTCATTCTCGCCTACCGGCTGGCGCCCGCAGGGATCATCACGCCGTTCATCTATCTGCAGATCGTTTCGATGTCGGCGCTCGGCTACGTCATATTCGACGACATACCGGATGTATGGACCGCGATCGGCTCGACGGTGATCGTCGCCTCGGGAATCTATCTGTTCTACCGCGAACAGGCCGTGAAGGGGACGGCGTAGAAACCGGCGGGTTCGCACTTCCGGGCCTTTGCCTCAGCGCTGACCCGCGATCTCATCGTTGCGCGGGACCCCGGCCTCGAACCAGTCGAGTGCGCCGTCGGCCCAATCTGCCGGGATCGAGTGGCCGCCGGGATGCAGGATGAGGCGAAGTTCAGCGTCGGGGGCGCAAGTGTCCCACGAGCGCAGCCATCGCTCGTTCCTGGCGAAGCGCTTTTCGGCGGGACGCGAAGCGCACAGGTTGGTGTCCCGCCAGATGCCAAGTCCGGAGAAGATATTACCCTGGACGAGCCCGCTGGTGCCGAGCAATCGGCCTTCCAGCGGCACGGTTGCATCGCCCCAGCCGTGCGTGTGGAAGAGTCGGACGGGCCCTGCACACGAGACCGGCAACGGGTCCCAGAAGCCGCCGGCAACAGGTGCGTATGCGGCGAACGCGTTTGGGGTTTCGCAGGCTATGTTCCAGACCATGGAACCGCCGCGTGAAAAGCCCGCCAGCAAGACCTTGGCGCGGTTCACGGCATGGCGTTTGTCGAGATCGGCCAGGACATCGTTGAGGAAGGCGAGTTCATCGCGGCGGGGCGGTTGGCCATCGCGGACCGACCAGTCGCGTTTGCCGGATGCCGCGTGAAGCGCGTTCGGCGCCACGAAAAGGTAGCCACGGGAGGTAACCGGCTCCACGGTCTTGGGGTTCTGCACGGCGGCAGTTCCCGAACTTGCCCAGCCATGCAGCATGATCACGACCGGGTACCCGTTCGGACCCGGCGGCGAAACGGGAGTTGTGTAGAAATACTCGCCTGAGGCGATAACGCATGGGGTTTGCGGGTCGCCGCACTCGGCTGCATCGGCCAGGTATGCCGGCGCCGAAACCATCGCGCTTGCGAGGGCGACGAGGGCTATTGCACTTGGCGGCCGCTTCGACTGCAATCCGAGCATGCTCAACTCCGTCAACTTGCGGCCTAGACAAACCACACCCGACGCTCGCTGTCAGATCACGAGTTGGTTGATGGTCTAGTGGCCTGTCTCGCCTAAATCGTTGTGCTGGCCGCAACCGCTGACGATTTAGGCGAGACATGAAGGCCACTAGCAAAAACAATGGTTTAGCGTGGCGTGCAGCGCGCCTCAATTGACAACTCCTGTGCGGCACCAACAGGTCAATTAAGGCGCGACGCCACACTAGATCCAGCCCATCAACTCGCGGCGGACGATTGCTTCGATGACCTGATTGCCAAGGTCGCTGTCGTTCAGGGCGGGGACATAGGAGAACTTTTCGCCGCCGTTGTGCTCGAAGATCTCGCGATTTTCGCCTTCAAGCTCTTCGAGTGTTTCCAAGCAGTCCGCCGAAAAGCCCGGAGCGACAAGCGTTATGTTCTTGACACCTTCCCTGGCAAGGCGCTTCACGGTCTCGTCGGTATAGGGTTGCAGCCAGGGGTCGTTGCCGAAGCGCGACTGGAAGGTGGTCAGCCAGTTTTCCGTCGACCAGCCGAGGCGCTCGCGCAGCAGTCGCGATGTTTTCTGGCACTGGCAGTGGTAGGGGTCACCCTTGTCGAGATACTTCTGCGGCATGCCGTGGAAGGTGGCGATCAGCTTTTGCGGCTTGAAGTCGAGGCCGGTCAGGTGGTTCTCGATCGATTTGGCGACGGCCTCGATATAGGCGGGATCGTCATGATAGCGCGGGGCGACGCGAACCGCCGGTTGCCAGCGCATCTTCATCAAGGCGCGGAAGGCCTGATCGCAGGCGGTCGCCGATGTGGCGGCGGCGTACTGCGGGTAAAGCGGAAGCAGCAGGATCTTCTCGCAACCCTGCTCCTGGAGATACTTCAGGCGGCTTTCGGTCGATGGATTGGCGTAGCGCATCGCCCAATCGACGATGATCTCCGGATTGCCCTTCAAGCGTTCAGCCAGCGCGTTCGCCTGATTGCGGGTGATGGTCTTCAAGGGGCCTTCGTCGAGTTCCTTGTTCCAGATGGTGTCGTAATCCTTGCCCTTGCGCGAAGGCCTGGTCGTCAGGATGATGAGATTGAGCAGCGGCCACCAAAGCCAGCGCGGTTCCTCGATGACGCGGCGGTCGGAAAGGAACTCGTGCAGGTAGCGCCGCATCGGCCAGTAGGACGTCGCATCCGGCGTGCCGAGGTTCAACAGAAGGACACCGATGCGGCCATGGCTGACCTTGGGGTGGCTGGCGGGCCAGTTGGACGCATCCGCCTTGAAATCATCACCCACGGTCATCTCGTTCATCATCAGCCCTTGCTTTCTTGTTGATCCTGCTGAAGCCTACGGCGCAGAACAACCTAGTTGTTCTGGATCAAACATTTGATTCCCGGGTGGAGGTCGTCAAATGTTTGTGAATCCAGAACGCAATCAAAAGGTTGCCTAGTGTTCCGGGCTGACATTCAGGTTCCCGGCAGGGAACCATAAGTCAGAGTCGGAGCCCTAG
>JAHJSN010000063.1 GCA_018830445.1 Alphaproteobacteria bacterium
CCCCGTTGCCGACAACTCATGAATCAGAGAAAAACTGATTTGGGAATCCCTGGACTGACGACGGCAACCCCGGCCGCGCACGAATTCTGTCGCGGCGTGGCACGACAGACTCGGCTCAACTGACGACAGGCCCTAGTGTTCCGGGCTGACATTCAGGTTCCCGGCAGGGAACCATATGTCAGAGTCGGAACACTAGTGTGGCGTTCAGCGCGCCTCAATTGACCTGTTGGTGCCGCACAGGAGTTGTCAATTGAGGCGCGAGGCTACACTAGTCGTTTGCAATCGCGCGCGGGCCGTCTGACGTCCGTGAATCCACGACGCAATCAAAGGACAAAGCCAGCGTACCGGACACACGCATGGGAACCAATCGCCGCAGTTCGCAGCATTGGCCCGCCATTCAACCCAATTCGCAACGCAGTGACCTGAGCGGCCCGCCGCATCCGGGCGTGACGTCCGGGGTCGAGTGTGGCAGATCAAATCGCAAGAAACGAAGCCGTATCCAGGTGACCCGCAGATGAAGCCGCCACGACTGTCGCGAATCGCCGAAGAAAAGCCGAGCATCCTAGCCGTATGGAGTGGCCGGGTCGCCGTCTTCAGCGCCGCGATTGTCATTTCATCCCTGTTCCTGCATCGGCTGTTCTCGATCCCGACTCCGGTTGCGTTGAATCTGCTGAAATTGTCGGTTCTGGGCGGCCTGGTCTCGCTCGCCCTCGCCGCTCTTGCTGTGATCGACATCTGGCGCAATGGCACGCGAGGGGTTCCGCGTGTCCTGTTCGGCGGGCTCGTTGCACTTTGTATTGTCGGTTGGCCGCTGACCGCGCTTCCCAAGGTACGCGCCCTGCCGGAGATCAACGACCTGACGACGGACACCGTAAGTCCGCCACCCTTCGTCGCTCTCGCCGCCGGCCGCCCGCCGGGGGCCAACCGCGCCGAATACCCCGGAGCCCTCTTCGCAACCGCTCAGCGCCTTGCCTACCCCGATCTGAAGCCGTTGCTGATCAACCGGTCCGTTGCCGAAGCCTACGAAGTTTCGGTCGATGCCGTCCGGCGACTGGGAATGACGAGCGTCAGCGAAGTTCCTCCCGGCGACGAATCCCCCGCAACCGGCTTTATCGAGGCCGTCGACCGCACCCTTGTCTGGGGTTTTTACGATGACATCGTGATCCGCGTCTCCGGTAACCGGCTCACCGCTCAGGTCGATGTGCGCTCGGCTTCGCGCTATGGCCGCCACGACCTGGGCCGCAATGCCGCGCGGGTGCGCGACGTCCTCCGCGAAATCGTCTCGCGTTTGGAGGCAACGGTCACGGGGCCGCGCACCTCTCGCTCGAACAAGCGCCAGAAGCCGAGCAAGAAGAAAAAACGCTGATCAATGCGTTCTGTTTATTCGACCGCCCGCAGCGGCGAGTCGAAATCGAGCGGGTCGTCGTAGGTGACGAGGCCCTGCTCGCGCAGATGTTCGACGTGCGCCATGACCGAAAGTCCAGCCGCCGCCATCAGCTTCTCGTCGATGTCGCGGTAGATCATCGCCACCATTTCGCGCACGGTCGCGTTTCTGCGCCGGATCGCCCCGAGCGCCGCCTGTTCCCGCCATTGCCGGTGCAGCAGAAAGGCTTTCACGGTACGCCGCGCTTCTTCGAGCCGCCCGCCGTGCCCGGGCAGATACACGTCGCTGTCCGTGTCGAGCAGGCGCGACAGTGAGCGCAGATAGTCCGACATGCGGCCTTCGGGCGGCGCGATGACCGTCGTGTTCCACGACATCACATGATCACCGGAGAACACCACCCCGTGTCCGCTGAGGTGAAAGCAGATATGGTCCGGCGCGTGCCCTGGTGTGTGCAGCGCTTCCAGTGCCCAGTCTTCGCCCTCGAACACGTCCCCGTCGGCAGCCGCGACGTCTGGCGCGAAGTCGAGCGCCACGAAGTCCTTGCCCGATGGCGATTTGAGAGCATCGGGCACCGCAAGCTGCGCCCGCCCATAGCCGATCGACTTCGCCCCGGTTGCAGCTTGCAGGGCCGCCAGCCCGTCGACATGGTCGCGGTGTGCGTGGGTGATGAGGATATGCGTGATCGGCCGCCCCTGGGCCGCGGCGAGGATTGCGCCGCAGTGGCGTTCGTCTGCCGGCCCGGGATCGATGACCGCCAGCGATTTCGAGCCGACAAGGTAGGTGTTCGTGCCCTTGAACGTGAACGGGCCGGGGTTTTCCGCGACGATCCTGACGACGCCGGGCATGATGCCCCCGGCGACGCCGTATTCGAACGACATCTCGCGGCGAAGCGGAATTTCGGGTGGCGCTTGTGGACTTTGTTTCATGGTCGGCCCTTTTACACTCTTCGGCACCTGCGTGCAGCGTCAATTGCGCGACTGGATGAACGTCGCTCGATTGCGGGTGCGCTGCGCCAGATGCTGCGGCCATGCGTCAGTGCACTCTTGCACTGGCAGGCAGGGCAGGGACATCGCCGGGCGGTTGCCGAGGCAACCTCTGAAATCGACGCCTCCAACCGTAGATCCGGGCAATTGCGTCGGTGGCATGCCTGCATCCTGGCACCTTCGATCAAGCAACGACGGGTCGATTGGATAAAAGCCGGCCATCTTAAGCTTGATCGCCGCGTGCGGCCGTGCCAATTCCCCCTGGACTGCGGCATGTCGGCATTGCTACCGTTTTGGGAAGAGCTGGAATCTCAGTCGCTTCCTTCGACGAAGGGGTTGGTTGTTTGCGCCAGCCGGCTGGCCATAATGCCCCGCAATATAGATCATCCACTGGGAGGACGTCGCATGTCGTCAGACACCATTTATCCCGTAACCGCCGAATGGGCGAACCGCGCCTGGATCGACAAGGACATGTACGAGAAGATGTACAAGGAGTCGGTCGAGAACCCTGGCGAGTTCTGGGGCAAGATGGGCCAGCGCGTCGACTGGATAAAGCCCTACACCAAGGTCAAGAACACGTCCTACGATCCCGGCAACGTTTCCATTCGCTGGTACGAGGACGGCACCCTCAACGTCTGCCATAACTGCGTCGACCGCCATGTCGCGACGCGCGGCGATCAGGTCGCCATCATCTGGGAAGGCGACGACCCGACCGACGACGAGCAGATCACCTACCGCCAGCTTCATGAGCGCGTGCAGAAGATGGCCAACGTCTTCAAGGCGAACGGCGTCAAGAAGGGCGACCGCGTCACGATCTACCTGCCGATGATTCCCGAAGCCGCCTACGCCATGCTGGCCTGCGCCCGTCTCGGTGCGGTCCACTCGATCGTGTTTGCGGGCTTCTCGCCCGACAGCCTCTATAATCGTATCGATGACGCCGACTCCAACTTCGTCATCACGTCCGACGAAGGCCTGCGCGGCGGCAAGACGGTCCCGCTCAAGAAGAACACCGACGCAGCCCTGGCGCTCGACAAGGTGAACAAGTTCAAGGATCTGAAGGTCGTCGTCGTCCGCCGCACCGGCGCCGAAGTTTCGATGACACCCGGCCGTGATGCCTGGCTGCATGAGGAACTGGTCAAGGTTCCCGCCGTATGCCCGTGCGAGGAGATGAGCGCCGAAGACCCGCTGTTCATCCTCTACACGTCCGGTTCGACCGGCAAGCCGAAGGGCGTCGTGCACACCACCGGCGGCTACCTCGTCTATGCTTCGATGACCCACCAGTACATTTTCGATTATCACGATGGCGACATCTACTGGTGCACCGCCGACGTCGGCTGGGTCACCGGCCACAGCTATATCGTCTACGGCCCGCTCGCCAACGGCGCCACCACGTTGATGTTCGAAGGCGTGCCGAATTACCCGACCGCCTCGCGCTTCTGGTCTGTCGTCGACAAGTGGCAGGTCAACATCTTCTATACCGCGCCGACCGCGATCCGCGCGCTGATGGGCGCGGGAGACGACTTCGTCAACCGCACCGACCGCTCGTCGCTTCGCCTGCTCGGTTCGGTCGGCGAGCCGATCAACCCGGAAGCCTGGGATTGGTATTACCGCGTTGTCGGCAACTCGAAGTGCCCGATCGTCGATACCTGGTGGCAGACCGAGACCGGCGGCATTCTGATTACGCCACTGCCGGGTGCCATCGGCCAGAAGCCCGGCTCCGCGACGCTGCCGTTCTTCGGCATCAAGCCGGCGCTGGTCGACGAGAAGGGTGCCGAACTCGAAGGCGCCACGTCCGGCAACTTGATCATCAAGGATAGCTGGCCCGGTCAGATGCGCACCGTCTACCGCGATCATGAACGCTTTGTGCAGACCTACTTCTCGACCTACCCCGGCACCTACTTCACCGGTGACGGCTGCCGTCGCGACGAGGACGGCTACTACTGGATTACCGGCCGCGTCGACGACGTCATCAACGTCTCCGGCCACCGCATGGGCACCGCCGAAGTCGAAAGCGCCCTGGTCGCGCACCCGAAGGTATCCGAGGCGGCGGTTGTCGGTTACCCGCACGACATCAAGGGCCAGGGCATTTATTGCTATGTCACCTTGATGGCCGGCGAAACGCCGAGCGACGAACTCAAGAAGGATCTGGTCAAGCACGTCAGGAACGATATCGGGCCGATCGCTTCGCCCGACCTCATCCAGTTCGCACCCGGTTTGCCGAAAACGCGTTCCGGCAAGATCATGCGCCGCATCCTGCGCAAGATCGCCGAGGACGATTTCGGCAGCCTTGGCGACACCTCGACGCTTGCCGACCCGGCCGTCGTCGACGACTTGATCGAGAACCGCCAGAACAAGAAAGCCTGACTTCGCTTTTGGACTGTGTTGGCTGGGAGTCCCCAGCCCAACACCGGCTTGCCGAGTGTTGGCTAAAGAGGACCAGCCCAACACCGGCTTGCCGAGTGTTGGCAAAAGAGGACCAGCCCAACACGACTTTGGCTCATGCCTATCCCCTTCAAACCGGCGCATCGTATCTTGCCTGTCCTCCGCAATTGAACAAACAACTCCATGGCCGCCCGTCGTGGCGAAGCCGCGCCTCCGGCACGAGGACGGCCATCCAGGGCGAAGCCGCGCCTCCGGCACGAGGGCTGCCATCCAGGGCGAATTTCGCAGGCCGTCACGGATGCCGCCCCTGGATGGCCGGTTCAAGACCGGCCATGCAGTGGGTTGGCTAGCCGCCGTTCCGGAGCTAACGGGATAGGCATGGCGCAAGCTTGTGTTGAGCAAAAAAAGTGGTGGCTCCCAAAAGTACAAACGGCCCCATTGATCAGGGGCCGTTTATTTGTTTTTCGAGCGCCTCGCCTTGCCGTCCTGCGCCAGCCAGCTGAGAATGTCCCTTGCTGGCAAGCGCTGCCGGTGCACTGCAACATGTGCGGTTCGCGATGGACCAGAAGCGAGCTTCCGCGCTGCGCATGCAATGTCCGCTGCTGAAAAAGGCGAACGTTGCGCGGCGTGTGTCCGGGAATTGGGCCGATGACTACTCCCACCGCATCTCGATCATCGATCGTCACGCAATGCTGTGCCGGCTCGGCGCTGCACCGTCACGACCGCGTCGCCGCTAAACACCAGAAGAATCGCCGGTTATTTATGGCGCTCGATGGCCGCGATGTAGTTGTCCAGGTAGTGATCCGAAATCCAGCGGACGCGGCCCTTCAATCGGAGGCCCTTCAGGTTCCTTGCGGACTTGCCGGAGCGCTTTAGCCCGGTGTCCAGCCGCCGGACCTCCCTGCGGAACTCCTCGAATTCCTCCGGGGTCATGGCAGTAGGCCCTTTTGCGGCCCCCTTATCGCCGCCCGCGCGAACGCCGACGTGGCGCAGCAGGTTCACGTGTTGCCAGGGCCAGGGAGGTATCGACGCGACCGGGTCGTTGGCGTTGACATAGCGCTGATAGCGTCCGCCAAAGGCGTCGTCCACGAAGGTCTTGAGGTCGCCGAATCCAACTTGCGGCTGACCGAAGGTGACGATCCCGGCGCGCGGCAGATCGTCTTTCATCTCCGCTGCCGTCGCTGTTGCGATTGCCCCGCCGAGGGAATGACCCGTGAACCAGACAACTCGATTTCCGGCTTTCGCCACGGCGGCCCGGACATTTTGCTCGACGCGCTGGAAAGAACCGAGGAAGCCGGTGTGGATCTTGCCATAAGGCCGCGCCGTCGACGTGAGCGTCAGGTTATCGATCCAGTCGGCGAGGTCGGTGGTTCCGCGAAAGGCGATCAGCAGGACGCGTTCGCTTAAGGCAATGAAGGCCTGCGTGCCGCCGGAGTTGAGAAACTTCGCGCCGCTGAACCCCCATTCGCGAGCCTGCTTGTCGATGGTTGGCCCGTCCGCATAACTGAGCTTTGCCGCCTCCGCCAACGATAGCGCCGCCTTCTTCGAATACGTTCCCGAAGTCAGGCTCGCCATGTTGAAAAACGTCCCGCGCTTCTGCGACACGTATTGTTCCCATGGGATGCCGCCGAAGTTTAGGACACCGGCACCGCCGGTTGCCTCCTGCGCCGAGGATGCAGCGGCATTCATGACAGCCATGATCACAACAAGGGTTATGCTGGCGGTCGTTCGGATTGCCGAACGCAAATCGAGATCCTGCATAAATCCCTCTCGTGATGAATGTGGAACTGACTGCATTATCGATGGTTCGAAAGTCATCTCAGTCACATTGAACCAGATCAAATTCCCCTGCGGTGATGCATGACTTAGATCGGGTTCGGATGCAGACGGCCGGCAGCTGAAGAACTGAGCATGAGTGCGTCCTGAAGCTGGCCCGGCATCATCGCCATCGCCGCGGAACATGAACCGTCGATGAACATGCCGTTCGGCTGCCATTCAGTGCGGATGCAACACATTCCGTTTGTGGGTCTTGCACTCGGCCAGTCCCACGAGACGTCAAAGGAGTGCATCATGGCAAATACGATTCTGACATCATTGCTCGGCGCAGCCTCTGCTTTCGCGCTCGTTACATCTGCAAATGCAGCAGCCGTCGGTCCGCTCGGGGGAGCGAAACTCGACGCTGCTCCAGCTTCGAACATCGTCAAGGTTCACACTTCGCGGCAGGTCCACGACATGCTGCACGGTTATGGCTATGACGAGGTCGTTCTGATTTCGACCCACGGCGGGCATTACGGCAAGCCGAATTACAAGTTCCGCGCGTGTAAAAACGGAGATGCCTACATCGTCGACGTGAATTGGTACGGCGATGTCGTCGACCGCGATCGTGTCGGCAGCTGCTACGGCTATGATGATCGCGGCGGCGACGAACGCGGATATAAGAAGAAATGGCGCCGATACCGGGATCGCAACTGGAATTGAACCTGCCGGCAGGTCGCGACAACGGACGCGCTCCCGACCCCGCTTGAAATCGATACTTTGAGCCGAATAGTAAATTCGCCACGGCCCTGGGTCTCCGGGGCCGATTTCTTTGGTGCGCCAGGCATGGCGCGTAGCGCCATGACGGCGCTGTTGGCCGGGGTGGTAGCCGGTCGATGACTTGGAGGTGCCCGTCTGCGTATCGATGGTAGTCCTCTGCGGGCCCTGGGTGATGGGAACCGCTAGCCGAA
>JAHJSN010000064.1 GCA_018830445.1 Alphaproteobacteria bacterium
CGGCGCTAGTGTTCTGGATCAAACATTTGATTCCCGGGTGTAGGTCGTCAAATGTTTGTGAATCCAGAACACAATCAAAAGGTTGCCTAGTCTTCTGGGCTGAGTGTTCCGGGCTGACATTCAGGTTCCCGGCAGGGAACCATATGTCAGAGTCGGAACACTAGAAGCGGTTTCGACTTACCGACTGAAGGATAGGGTGCAGCCCGAAAGGCGTGGGGAGGCGCAAGGCGCAGCCCGCTGCCTTTTTTGGTGTTTGTCGGCCGGTGTGCGGGATGAGCCGGGCTGCGAGAGGTGCAAAGCGCGTGCTGAATTTGAGAGGACGATAGCCAATGGCACAGAAGATGACCGGAGCCGAAATGGTCCTGAAGGCGCTTGCCGACCAGGGTGTCGAGCATGTCTTCGGCTATCCCGGTGGCGCCGTGCTTCCGATCTATGACGAACTGTTTCAGCAGGACAAGGTCGAACACATCCTTGTGCGCCAGGAAGGCGGCGCGGTGCATGCGGCTGAAGGTTATGCGCGCTCGACGGGGAAAGTCGGCGTGGTTCTTGTGACCTCGGGGCCGGGGGCGACGAATGCCGTGACCGGGCTAACGGACGCGCTGATGGATTCCATTCCGGTCGTCTGCATCACCGGACAGGTGCCGACGCACTTGATCGGCAACGATGCCTTCCAGGAGTGCGATACGGTCGGCATCACGCGGCCCTGCACCAAGCACAACTGGCTGATCAAGGACGTCAACGACGTTGCCCGCATCATGCACGAAGCGTTCTATGTCGCGCGTTCGGGGCGCCCGGGGCCGGTCGTCGTCGATATCCCGAAGGACATCCAGTTCGCCACGGGCAACTATGTCGGCCCGGCCAATATCCAGCACAAGACCTACCGGCCGAAGATGAAGCCGGAGCAGACCGCGGTGCGCGAAGCCGTCGAGATGCTGGCTGCCGCGAAGAAGCCGATCTTCTATACCGGCGGCGGGGTCATCAATTCCGGCCCGAAGGCATCCAAGCTGTTGCGCGAACTGGCGCGGCTAACGGGCTTTCCGGTCACCTCCACGCTGATGGGGCTCGGCGCATTTCCGGCTTCCGAAAGGCAGTGGCTCGGCATGCTTGGTATGCACGGCACCTACGAAGCCAACATGGCGATGCACGATTGCGACGTGATGTTCTGCGTCGGGGCGCGGTTCGATGACCGCATCACCGGCCGGCTCGATGCGTTCTCGCCGAATTCGAAGAAGATCCACATCGATATCGATCCTTCGTCGATCAACAAGAACGTGCATGTCGATCTGCCAATCATCGGCGATGTCGCGTACGTGCTGGAAGACATGCTGCGCGTGTGGAAGTCGAAAGCGCCGCAGGTCGACAAGCCGGCCTTGAAAGCCTGGTGGAAGGAGATCGACGGATGGCGCGCGCGCAAGTCGCTGAAATACAAGCAGTCGGGCGACGTGATCATGCCGCAGTACGCGGTCGAGCGACTCTATGAACTGACCAAGGACCGCGATCCCTACATCACCACCGAAGTCGGCCAGCACCAGATGTGGGCGGCACAGTACTTCCATTTCGAGGAACCGAACCGGTGGATGACGTCGGGCGGGCTCGGTACGATGGGCTACGGCCTGCCGGCGGCGATCGGCGCGCAGAAGGCGCATCCCAATTCGCTGGTGATCGATATCGCAGGCGACGCCTCGATCCTGATGAACATCCAGGAGTGTTCGACGGCCTTGCAATACCGGCTGCCGGTCAAGGTCTTCATTCTCAACAACCAGTACATGGGCATGGTGCGCCAGTGGCAGCAGCTGCTGCACGGCAACCGGCTGTCGCACAGCTACACCGAGGCGCTGCCCGATTTCGTCAAGCTGGCGGAAGCCTACGGCTGGAAGGGCATGATCTGCCACAAGGCCGGCGAACTCGATGATGCGATTCTGGAAATGATCGATACGCCTGAGCCGGTGATCTTCGATTGCCGCGTCGCGGCGCTGGCCAACTGCTTCCCGATGATTCCCTCGGGCAAGGCGCATAACGACATGATCCTTGGCGACGAAGTCGAGGGCGAGGACATCGGCGGTGTCATCGGCGAAGGCGGAAAGGTGCTCGTTTAATGAATAAGATGATGATTGCCAGGGTTGCAGTCGTGTGCTGCGCGCTGCTGGTTGCGGCTCTCGGCGCGCCTGTTCCGCTTGCTGCGGAGGACGCCAAGCTTGCCGCTCTGTGGAGCGATATGAGCGACGGCGATCGCTCTGCCACGACGACCGCAGCAGGTAAAGTCGGAACCATCCTGCAAAGCGTGAAGGGCAGTGCCAACGCCAAGTTCTGGGGGGAGCTCAGCGGGCTCGGCATGCTGCGCAACGTCAGCCTCGTCGAGATCTTCGGTGAGCAGGCGGCGGACTTCGAGAAGGCGGGGCTGGTTGCGTTCGCGGTGACGCCGAAGGGCGTCGAAGGCATCCCCGGACTCGTCGAAGGACTGGCAAAGAAGTAGATCGCTCCAAATTCACTGGTTCCCGTCGGTGGGCAGCAACATGCATCTCATCATAGCCAACAAGCTTTATTCGTCGTGGTCGATGCGGCCGTGGCTCGTGATGCGGGCGGCGGGTATCGCGTTCGAGGAAACGGTGGTCCCGCTGCGGCAGGCGGACACAAAAGAGCGGATCAGGAGATATTCGCCGACGGGTCTGGTCCCGGTGCTGATCGATGGGGACGCTGTCGTCTGGGAGAGCCTTGCGATCATCTCCTATCTGGCCGACAGATTTTCCGGCAAAGGGATCTTTCCAGCCGGATCGAACGCGGCGAGGGCGCATGCCAAGGCGATCTCGGTGGAGATGCACGGGGGTTTCCGCGCGTTGCGCCAGGCCTGCCCGATGAACTTGGGGAAACGGTTCGCGACGCCCGCGATCAGCGACGAGGTGCAGGCCGACGTCGCGCGTCTCGAATTCATCTGGCGGGACACGCGTCAAAGGTTCGGTGGAAGCGGCGGGTATCTGTTCGGGGACTTCTCGGCGGCCGATGCGATGTATGCCCCGGTGGTGACCAGGCTCGATACCTATCAACTGCCGGTCGCCGACGACACAAGGACCTACATGGATACGGTTCTTTCCGATCCGGTGTTTCTTGAATGGAAGCATGCGGCACTCCACGAGCCGTGGACCATCGAAGCTTACGAAGAAGGCCATCGGGCCATTGAAGACTACCGGGCGGGCTCGGCTGGATAGCCAAACCGACGCGCGGAGACGCCGTGCAGTGCGGCGCGCAATAAATCAAGAGAAGCAAAAGCGAAAAGAGACCACACGACATGGCCCAGGCGCAGAAACAATCGCATTATCCAAACCAGACGGCACACGAAGCGATCGAGCAGCGCACGCTGTCTGTCATCGTCGACAACGAGCCGGGTGTGCTGGCGCGCGTGATCGGCCTGTTCTCGGGGCGCGGCTACAACATCGACTCGCTGACGGTGACGGAAACCGAGCACGAGAAACACATCTCGCGGATCACCATCGTGACGATCGGTACTCCGATGGTGATCGAGCAGATCAAGCATCAACTCGAGCGGCTGGTGCCGGTGCACCGAGTCGAGGATCTGACGCTCAACGGGGAGCCGCTGGAGCGCGAACTGGCTCTCATCAAAGTCCAGGGCAAGGGGGAGAAGCGCATCGAGTCGCTGCGGCTGGCGGAAATCTATCACGCCAAGGTGATTGATGCTTCCGTCGAGCACTTCGTTTTCGAGATGACGGGGCGCGCACGCGAAATCGAGCAGTTCCTCACCATGATGGGCGAACTCGGGCTCGTCGAGGTGGCGCGGACTGGAATTGCCGCCATGGCGCGCGGCAAGGCGGACGTTTAAGGCGAGGGTTGCAGCCGGCGCAATTGGAAGGCGCCGGCGCAAGGTCGTTGGTGCCGATATCAGTCCGGTCGTGAATTGGGATCGAGAAATTCTATTTCGTGGTTTTGCGCGGCCGGCGATGGGTGAGTTCTTCGACCGCCATTTTCCAGCGTTTGTGCTTTTCGGCCAGCATCTGCATTTCGTCGGAGAGGGACTGACCCGTCGAGTACTTGCCGATATGCCCTTTGGATTGCCGGAGCTTCTGCCATTCGGAAGTTTCGTAAACCTTCTTGATCAGCGCTGCATAATAAGCGGCGGCCTCGCGGGACATCTGCGGTGGCCCAATGACGATCCGGCTCGGCGAATACTCGATCGCCATTCCGGTTTCGCGAAGGGTTGGGATGTGGTTATTGTCTTGCAATCTGTCGTGGGACAAGAAGGCGATCAGCCGATTGGTCAACTTGTCCGGCAGGGCAAGTTGTTCGGAGGAATTGAAAATTGCCGCGTCATAGCCTTTTTCGGTCAGGGCGCGGGCAGTCGATCCGATTTTCTTGATGCCGACATAGGCTGCATCAAGGCCATACAAGGCAATGATCATCTCCGACAGCAATGCGCGCGGCGTTCCAGACGGGGGGCCGACCAGTTTGAATTCTGCGCCCTTGGCGCGCGCGACCCGCACCAAATCGTCGATTGTCTTGATGTCGGAGTGCTTCGCGTTGACCCAAAGTCCGAGTGTCTCCTCGCCCATGTTGGCGATCGGCGTCGTCTTCATGACATCGAAGCCGATTTCCGGCTTGAAGATTGGAACCGTGTAGGCGTTGGGGAGGATCAACATCAAGGTGTGGTTGTCGGCTGATCGAGCCTGGAACTTGGGGAAGGCTTCGACACCGACACCTTTGGGGATGTTCACAACGGTGATGGGGACAGGCGAGAAATTGTTGTTTTCGATGATGCTTACGACTTCGCGGGCCCACAGATCGGCATGGGCGCCCTTTCCGAACGTCACCCAGAGTTCAACCGGCTTGGTTGGCTGCCATTGGGCCAGGGCCGGTGAGATCAGGGACGCGCCCAGAAATATCAGGTTTGCTAAAAACACGACGGCACGGTTGCGTTGCATTGACGTCAACTCCTGATCTTGTCCCAGGCGGGTCGGTGTTTGTGGGCTTAACATCTTCGAACCGCGTGGCGGCTTGGCGAGGCCGCGGCCCGGCTCGACTCCATCGGCTATTTGATCGGCACGAGGTATCCGGTTTCACTCGTTGCGTGGTTTCCGCCATCCATGATTTGGTATTTCAGGCGGCTGCCTTCATCGGACAATCTTATAGTCGTAATGTTTTGTTTCATGTGATCGCAGGAACTCGCGATCTGTTCGAAAATGTTCTTGGTGGTCAGCTTTGCTCTGGCGGTACACCAGCGATTGCCGGTGTAGATAATGGTAATCTCGTCGAAATCCTGCCAGAGACTGACCGACTGCGGCCAGCCCTCCACGGAGGTGAAACCCCACCAGTATTTGCGCTGTTGGAAGTCTTCGGCATGCACACTGGCGAGGCCGGCCAGGAAAATAAATGCGGCGGCAAATAATGTAGGTTCTTGGCGCCGGTTCAGTGACTTGAGGTATCGGTTTTGCATTATGACGGGCCCGAGGTTAACCGCGTTGATTGCCTTGGCCGGAAGGAAAAGGCTCTTGTATACACTTCACATCCGATTGTGGCGGGAGTGTTGTCGGTTGGAACGATTTCGGTGCCGAGTACGGCTGGGCCCCTATGCTGCTTGAGGGCCGAAGCGTGTCAGAACGGCAGGCGGGCTCTTTTGGGCGGCGAGCTACACAAGGGTGATCCGCTTTGTTCGGGAAGGGCGTACCAATTCACGGCTTGAGGCTCGGATTCCTAATCACCTCGGAGGCGTTAGTGTTCCGACTCTGACATATGGTTCCCTGCCGGGAACCTGAATGTCAGCCCGGAACACTAGGCAACCTTTTGATTGTGTTCTGGATTCACAAACATTTGACGACCTCCACCCGGGAATCAAATGTTTGAGCCAGAACA
>JAHJSN010000065.1 GCA_018830445.1 Alphaproteobacteria bacterium
CCTTCTTCGCAAATCTCGGTCTGCCGTCATTGATGATGGAGTACCGTCGCCTCAATCGCGTATCATGAACCGCCGTATGCGGAACCGCACGTACGGTGGTGTGGGAGGACGGCGGGAGCAATCCCGCCTCCTACCCGATTCAAACCGTCGGGAGGCAATCGGCAAAACGGCACCCACCACCAGTAGCTTTGGTCAGTTGGGCCGCTTTTCAGAGTGTTCGCCGGCTCCAACATCCACAGACCAGCGAACGTCCTGGCGTTCGCTGAATAGGCCTGTGAACAGCGACAACAACAAAAGCAAGATGCCGAGCAGCAGCCCGCCGACGCCCGCGTATGTGAAGGCTTCCGTCATGATGTGCGAATGCGCGGCGCTCCGGCCGATCGAAGGAGCCAACGCGAACATTGAGAACCATGCAAACGGATAAAGGCTGCCGCAGCCGATCAACAGCGACGTCAGCGATTTCATCGACCGGCCCATGTTTGAAAACAGGACCAGAAACAGCAGACCGATGGAGAACGCTGCTATCCCTGCGGCATGGAAGTGCCCTCGTTGTGCATACCGCCAGATTTTATCCGCACTCTGAGCATCGTGAGCGCCGGGGTTCGCAGCGATACCGGTTTCGATGTAATTCTTGAACGAGTCCTCAGACAGTCCGAATGAGACGCCCAAAGTGATGCCAAACAATAGTCCGAGCAAGACAAGCACAATTCCAGGCCGAATGTGTTCCAGATCGACTTTCATTCTCGCCTCCAAAGAACTTGGGCCGCTGGTTACGTGCTGCAATCTGTGCAGCTCAACAGATCTTCACTGACAAACTTCCTGCAAGCCTCATAGCGGAGCATTGGTAAAACCTCCAAGTGTCGAGTTTGAGACACCGCCCAGCCCGCCGCATTCGTTTCCTGACAAACTCAGTCGCGGGCGGTCTTTCAGGGTGCGAAATCGGAGAAACAACCAGACTCGACTTGACCCAGGCAGCGCAGGGAGGCAAGCCCTACGGCAACGCAGATCAAAAGGACGGACGCATGACCAAAACGGTTCTCGGCATCATCGGCGGCAGCGGCTTTTACGACCTGCCGGGAATGACCAATGCCGAATGGCGACACATCGAGAGCCCCTGGGGCAAGCCTTCCGACGACGTACTCTTCGCCGAGATCGACGGCCTGCCGGTCCGCTTCCTTCCCCGCCATGGCCGTGGCCACAAGGTGCCGCCCTCAGCCATAAACTTCCGCGCCAACATCGATGTCATGAAGCGCGCCGGCGTCACCGACCTGCTCTCGATTTCCGCATGCGGCTCGCTCAAGGAGGAACTGCCTCCGGGGCACTTCGTCGTCGTCGACCAGTTCATCGACCGCACGTTTGCCCGCGAGAAGAGCTTCTTCGGCGCAGGGTGCGTGGCTCACGTCTCCGTTGCCGACCCCATCAGCCCGCTTCTGGCCGATGCCCTGGAAGCCGCCGCCAAGGCCGAAGACGTCTCCGTTTCGCGCGGTGGCACCTATCTCGTCATGGAAGGCCCGCAGTTCTCCACGCGTGCGGAAAGCGAACTTTACCGTTCCTGGGGTTGCGCGGTGATCGGCATGACCAACATGCCCGAAGCAAAACTCGCCCGCGAAGCCGAGATCTGCTACGCGACACTCGCCATGGTCACCGATTACGACTGCTGGCATTCCGAGCACGACGACGTCGACGTCGCCTCCGTGATCGCTATCATGCGCTCGAACACCGAAAAGGCCCAGCGCCTTGTCGCCAATCTGGCGCGCAACTTCCCCAAGCAACATCCAGCCTGCCCGAACGGCTCCGACCGGGCACTCGACGTCGCCATCATCACGCCGCCAGATGCCCGCGACCCGGCGATTCTTGCAAAGCTTGACGCCGTGGCGGGACGGGTTCTGGGAGAGTGACACCACGATCACCGCCCCACAGGTAGTCAAGGAACTGCCATGCAGATCAGCTAATGAAACCAGCGTCGCATTCCAGCCCGGCCCCTTGTCAGTCGCCCGGGCCCGCCGATCGGAGATGTTGAGCCAATGCCCTCATTCTCACTGACACAGCGCCTCGGCGCCGAGTTCCTGGGGACAGCGTTCCTGCTGGCGACTGTCGTCGGATCGGGCATCATGGCCGAGGCTCTGGCGGGTGGAAACATCGCGATTGCACTCCTCGGCAATACGATCCCCACCGGCGCGATCCTCGTCGTGCTCATCACCATGCTCGGGCCGATCTCCGGCGCGCACTTCAATCCCGCGGTCACCATGGCTTTTTATCTGCGCCGGGATATCGGCACCGGCGATGCCCTCGCTTATGTCATCGCGCAGATCGTTGCGGGTCTGATCGGTGTGCTCGCCGCACACCTGATGTTCGACTTGCCGGTCTTCCAGGCTTCCGAAACCGCACGCACCGGCCTTGGGCAGTGGTTCTCGGAATGGGTGGCAACGTTCGGTCTCGTCTGCACCATCCTGCTGACGCTGCGGGCCCAGCCCACCGCGGTGCCGATGGCGGTCGGCCTCTACATCACATCCGCGTACTGGTTCACCGCTTCGACCTCGTTCGCCAACCCCGCAGTGACCATCGCCCGGTCCGTCTCAAAAACGTTCGCCGGGATCGATCCGTCGCATGTCCCCGCTTTCATCTTCGCACAGTTGCTCGGCGCGGCTGCTGCCGTCTACCTCGCGTCCTGGCTCACCGCAGCGGCAAAAGGTACGGTTGAGACAGAGCCGGCTGAGTAATCTGCAACTGAACCATTCTGTCGGAACCGAGCGAGAACCGTCATGACCGCAACGATCTACCACAACCCCCAATGCGGCACGTCCCGCAATACGCTTGCCATGCTGCGGCAAGCAGGCATCGAGCCGGAAGTCATCGAGTATCTCAACAACCCGCCGACCCGCGAACGCCTCGTCGAACTCATCAAACAGATCGGCATCCCAGTCCGCGATCTCCTCCGCCAGAAGGGCACGCCGCACGATGAACTGGGCCTCGGCGACCCGAAATGGACCGACGATCAGCTCATCGATTTCATGATTGCCCACCCGATCCTGATCAATCGCCCGATTGTCGTCGTCGATGGCAATGCCCGCCTGTGCCGCCCCTCCGAAGCCGTTTTCGACCTCATCCCCGATACCGGCATCGAGACCTTCACCAAGGAAGACGGCGAAGTCGTCACGCCCAGGAAGAGCTGAGCCTCCTCCTGGCGCACATGGCTGTCGCAACAGACAGATGCCATTACTCAACAAATCACAGGAAAATGGGGCCTGAACCGCCGAACCGCTGATTCGCACTCGGAAAGACTGCGGCGGGTGTGCTAGCCCGGGTTGAAACCGGGGAGAAACCAATGCGCCCGGCCCAAGACATGAAAACGAATTGCGAGGCTCGCGGTCGAGCCCGACACAAATAAGGGGGCACGCCAATGCTTGGCTACATCATTCTTATCGCACTACAGATCATTGTCGGCTGGTTCGGCAAGGATATCATCGCTTCGCAGATCCCCAACCAGGGCGCCTTGATCGACCGCTTGGTCGATGCGACCTGTTTCGCCGTCATCGTTTGGCTCGTCGGCCTGATCGGCTCGCTCGTCCTCAAATCCGTGCGGCGCCCCGGCGCTCCGACACTGGTATCGGCCCTTGTCGGCGCCTTGATCGGCGCTGCCATCATCCTGTTCCTGCCCGATCTCCTCAGGGCCCTGCCTGCCGAGATCAACCGCGGCTTCATCCCGCTGGCCGGCGCCATCCTGGGTTACCTTGTGCGTCGCTGAGACCGCCCGGTCGCAAAAGCATCCGCCAAGGTAAAACAGCGTGAGAATTATCTCACGCTGTTCACTGCTGCGGATGTGGAGGGGAAGCCGGACGCCCAGGCGGGAAGGAGGTCCGGCGGGCATTGCGCTCCCTAGAGAGCGCCCAGAACAATTGCAGCAAGGAAGCCAAACGAAATCATCGCTGCGAGGGCAGTCATCTGCATTTGTAGAGTCATGTTCGCCTCCTGGGTTTTCGGCCTTTTGGCTTGTTATTGCGCTGTCGAAGCAGCTTGGTCCCGACCCTAGATGCGCCATTAGTCGAATGCCAAGCGAAAAAGTTTTTGCACCGCACGCACAAATCGCGCGTTGGACGTGTCGTCTTCGCACCATCGCAGAACCATGAAATACATACGATAAATCGTATTTGTAGCCTTTAGGCGCCAGCCGCCAAATGAACTATATTGCTAGCCCGCCAGCCTAAGTCATTGCGCGGTCGGCACGACAAAGCAATATCCTGGAATCGGCGGAACTCTCTTTCCCCATGCCGCGCCGGCAATTTCAGGTGTGGCCGATTGGCGACCCTCCAGACAATCCACAACATTTCGCACCCGCGAAACGACCGATGTATAACCTGTGAGTAGAAGCCCTCGTTCGCGCACTTGCGATTCTCGGCGAGCCGCGCGACGTTGAAACTTCCCTGAACCAGAGCCAGTTGAAGAGGATCGGATGGAACGTTTCGAAGCCCTGCGCATCTCGAAAGCCGACGCCGGCCAAAACGTCGCGTGGGAAGACATCACCCTCGTTGATCTGTCGGATGGAGATGTCGTCGTGCGCGTGTCGCACACCACGATCAACTACAAGGACGGCCTGGCCATAACCGGAAAGGCGCCGATCGCGCGCAAATCGCCGCTCGTCCCCGGCATCGACTTCGCTGGCACGGTCGAAACCTCCACGCACCCTGCATTTGCCAAGGGCGATCAAGTCGTCCTCAACGGATGGGGTGTCGGCGAAGGCCACGACGGCGGCTTCGCACAATTTGCCCGTGTCAAGGCAGACTGGCTGATCCCATTGCCGTCGGCATTCACACCGGCAGAAGCGATGGCAATCGGCACCGCCGGCTATACGGCGATGCTCTGCGTTCTGGCGCTTGAAGCCCATGGCATCGCACCTGCTGCAGGACCGGTACTTGTAACCGGTGCCGCCGGCGGTGTCGGCAGCGTTGCGGTCGCCGTCCTCGCCAAACTCGGCCATCAGGTCATAGCTTCAACGGGCCGCTTGTCCGAGGCCGAATTCCTGCGCCACATGGGAGCCGCCGAAATCATCGACCGCGCGGAACTCTCCGAGCGCGGCCGACCACTTGGCAAGGAGCGCTGGGCAGGCGCCATCGACGTCGCCGGCAGCCACACACTCGCCAACGCGATAGCCATGACGAAATACGGCGGCTGTGTTGCAGCCTGCGGCCTCGCCCAGGGGTTCGACCTGCCGTCCACTGTGATGCCATTCATCCTGCGCGGCGTAACCCTTGCAGGCGTCGACAGCGTCATGGCCCCGCGGGAAAAGCGGTTGGCTGCCTGGAACCGCCTGGCGACCGATCTGGACCGCAATAAGCTCGCCGAGCTGACCGTTACCCGGTCCTGGAAGGACGTCGTAGACATCGCCCCGGAGATGATCGCTGGAAAGGTGCGCGGCCGTGTCGTCCTTGAGGTCGCTTGACGGCCGCGCACAGCAGGCTGTCAGGCCGGCCCCCAGGCTTCAAACCCGTTTGCGCAGCAGGATCTCGTCGAAGCCGTCCTTGACGACATCAGGGACGGTGGCGATTTCCTGGTAGCCTGCCCGCGCGTAGAACGCACGCGCCCGCGTGTTGAAATCCGACACCATGATCCAGACGTGGCGGTGACCTGCGGCCGCTGCATCGGCGGCGAGCCAGTCGAGGAACCGTGTGCCAATGCCACGCCCCTGAAAGCCGTTCTCCAGCCCCAGAAATTGCAGATAGGGCCCCCGCAGCCAATCAGCTCGCACGATTGCCAGACCCGCGCGCTCTCCGCGGTATCGGAACACGAACCGGGCCGCACCGGGCTCTTCCTGGCCGATGAAGGTCTTCAGGCCATCAGCGGACGTGCCATAGCGGACCCATGGGTCAATCGCGCCGAAACACGTCGCTAGACCCTCCGCATCGCCCTCGGCAAGGCCACCCATCGTCAACCCGTCACCCAGATCGATCTGCGCAGGATGCTGCATCCCACCAATTGCCGAAACCATCGGTTCGCCGTTTTCCAAGTCCGCCCTTTCGAGCCCGGGCCAAAGTGACTACATTGCAGTCAAAGGTCTTTGCCGCTGGCGCAATAAGCCATTAACCCGGACGCTTGACGAGGCGAACCGAATTCTCGAAGGTTTTCCCATATGGCACAGAAGATTCACAAATTCACGCCGGACGGCGCCGCAACCGGCAACGATCCCGTCTGGGAGTCCGTACGCGTCGAAGCAGAAGCCGTCATGCGTTCCGAGCCCGCCCTGGGCTCATTCGTTTTCGCGACGATCATTGGCCAGGATACGCTGGAAGAAGCCATCATTCACCGCCTGGCCCAGCGGCTGAACCACACCGACGTCGACGCCGGACTGATCTCGAAGACCTTCGACCGCGTTCTGGCCGGACAGCCCAGCCTTGGCCTCGCCATCCGCGCCGACCTCGAAGCTGTTGTCGAACGTGACCCGGCCTGCGAGCGCTTTATCGAGCCGATGCTGTATTTCAAGGGCTTCCACGCCCTGGTGACCTACCGCTTCGCCCATGAGCTCTGGTCCAACGGGCGCCGGGACTTCGCCCTATACCTGCAAAGCCAGTCCTCGAAGCTGTTCAGCGTCGATATTCACCCCGCAGCAAGATTGGGCAAGGGCATCATGCTCGACCACGCCACCGGCTTCGTCGTCGGCGAAACCGCTATTGTCGGCGACAACTGCTCGTTCCTTCATGGCGTGACGCTCGGCGGCAGCGGCAAGGAAAGTGGCGACCGCCATCCCAAGATCGGCAACAACGTCCTGATCGGCGCCGGCGCGAAAGTCCTCGGCAACATCAGCATTGGCCACTGCTCGCGCGTTGCAGCTGGATCCGTCGTGCTGAAGGACGTACCCGCCAACGTCACGGTCGCCGGTGTCCCCGCCAGGATCGTCGGACCGGCGGGATGTTCCGAGCCGGCCAGTGCCATGGATCAGCAACTCGACATGCCCGCTCTGGACTCATCCTCCTCCTGACGGTCATAAACCCCGCAACTGAATTCCGACCAATCCTTCAAGGAGGCCGCTCCCGTGGACAAGACCGAACTCGCCAAACTCGAAACCTATCTGCGCAAAACCTTCGGCATGAACAACATCGGCCTGCGTCCGCAGCCTAAGAAGACCGACATGGCCGAGGTTTTCATCGGCGACGAATTCATCGCCACTCTCTATCGCATCGAGGACGAAGGCGAAGTCGAATACCAGCTCCAGATGGCGATCCTGGAAATGGACCTCGAAGAGGTCTGAGCCGGAAGCAAACATCCATGCCCCTTTACTCCCTCGATGCCGATGTCAAGACACCTGCCAGCGGCCGCTATTGGGTTGCCCCCAATGCAACAGTGGTCGGCAACGTCGACATTCACGAGGATGCCAGCATCTGGTTTGGCACCGTGATCCGTGGCGACAACGAACCCATCGTCATCGGCCAGCGAGTCAACATCCAGGAAAACTGTGTCCTCCACACCGACCCGGGCTACCCGATGACCATCCATCCCGATTGCACCATCGGTCACATGGTCATGTTGCACGGCTGCACGATCGAGCCCGGCGCCCTCGTCGGCATCGGTTCCATCATTCTCAATGGCGCGGTGATAGGTGCAGGATCCCTGGTCGGCGCCAACACTCTCATTCCCGAGGGCAAGGTCATCCCGCCGCGTTCGCTTGTCGTCGGCTCTCCCGGACGCATCGTGCGGCAGTTGACGGATGAACAGGTCGCCGAGGTGAAGGCGACCGCCGGCCGCTATGTCGCGAACTGGCAGCGGTTCAAGGAACAGCTGCGCCCGCAGCAAAGTTGATGAGCCAGGCGCCCCGGCGAATATTCTGGCAGTTGAAGACGATGAAGTTCAGCCCGCCGGCCGGCGCGACCGGATCGAGATTCGATGCACTTCGCGTCCATTCTGGCGAGGCCGACGGCCGGCTCGCCCGATGCCGAGCTTCCTATCGCGCGGTCTGTCCCGATGTTACGACCGGACTGTTGACGACCGTTTCTTCCAGCGAGACCCACGCCCTGGGGTTCACGTAGGACTGCCGCATGACGAACTGGTAGGGCGTCGCATTCCAGATGCGAACTTGCGAAAGTTTGTTGTCGAGAATGAAATCGCCCTGCGTCGTGCGCGCGGTCAGCACCGCGTGTCCGTCGCCATGTTCATCCCGCACCACGGTCACGAGTAGCGCGCTCTCGGGCCATCCCCGCGCCATCAGAAGTTCCCGTTTCAGCAACACGTAGTCTTCGCAATCGCCGGCTGATGCCGGAACGGTCCAGTACTCTTCGACGCCATAGGCAGCCATGTCGGTAACCGGCCGGATCGCCGCATTGACATACCGGTTGATCTCATCGAGCTCGCTGAGCCGCACCGGCGTTGCGTCGAACCTGTCGTTGCCGCGCCAGCGGCCGTCGCAATATTGCGGCTGTGTCTCGCAGAACTGGACGAAACCGTACGGCGGCTGTGCCACGCCGAAAGCCCGCATGAACGCCGAGTTTCGCTGTCCGTGATATGAGGATGTCAGCGGTTCTGCGACCGCCGGAGAGAGCCCCATGGTGATGAGGCTCAAGAAGAGAGCTAGAATGACCCCGATACGCATCTGCTAACACAACTCCAGATTACCGAACTGAGAACCAGACCCGCGCCAGCAGGAAAGCCAACGCGAGGTAGACCGCATTTGTTCCCTCGCCCGAAACTCCGCCCCGCGATCGGGTGGCCTACGGAACTTCGCAGCGACGAGCATCAGTCGAGCAGCGTCTGCAGTGAGTTGGCCTCTTGGACCTGCAGGAACTGCACCCCGATACCTTGGTCGTGATGCCGCCGCACGATGGCGTGCTGCCTCCCGACCATGACTTCCGTACCGATCAACGGCCTGAAGTGTGTTCCCAGCGAAGCACCCGACAGCGAAATGTCAAGAAGCGCACACTGGGTCTCGCGCTCGCCGATCTGCAGCGCGACGGTCTTGTTGGCGACCGCGATACGCTCGTGCTGGCGCTCTTCCAGCCCCGAGAATTCGGAACGGTTGGTCAACCAGGTCAGCTGCGCTGCAAGTTTTTCGCGCTTGCGCGTGGTGATATTGAGGCGCATCGAGAAACCCGCATCCAGTATCTTTTCAACCCTGCCGTCGAGTAGACCGATATGCTCGAAATGGGTCACGATTTTCTCGTTCGGCGCGAGCAGCACCGGCGAGGACATGGCAATGTGAGCCACTGAAATATCGATCATTTTCGCCGGATATTCACTCTTGTCGGCCCTCATGAAACGGCCATGGATGCTCAACTCCATGATCCGGAAGCGGGGACCAAAATCTATGTCCGGAATTCTCAGCTGCGAGGACGACTCGCGATCCAACTGTGAAAGTGTAGCGTTCATAAAACGACCTCGACGCCTGGATGCGGTACGATTTGGCGCTCGATTGAAACGATGGCGCCAGCTGCACACCCCAAGTATCGGCCTTGGAATTTAACGTTTGACTAACGAGCAATATTATTTTGGGACATTCAACCCGACGCTAAGCGCTCTTCCATCGGCGAACCTGCCCAAATCCGCCACGAGACAAGTCGGCCGGGCACTGCCAAGCGGAAGCCACCGAACCGGTCATGACATCCCGTCAAGTCGACTCGTCGCCCCTCCGGGAAAGTCCTCCCTCATAGACCCGGAACTGACGCTTGTCCTGGCGCACGATGCGCGCTGAACGGACATTTGGCAGCACCGGCGGCGGGGCCGGATCGGTCAGCGATATCCGTAACGCCGGCTCGGCAAGTTCCAGTCCGTCGGACGGATAGGTAAGTTCCGTTTCTATAGTCTTGAACGACGCTATCGGTTCGCAACCAAACCACGATTGCGGATTGACCGTCACGAATCCCCCGAGAAACCTGTCGATGGTTTCCCCATTATGCAGAAGCGGCATAATCAGAACTTCGAAACGGGCCAACCGGCCAGCCTGCGTCGCGCCATCGACGAGTATCGTCGCAACCGCACCGAGCTTCCTGACCGATGTAAGATGGCGCTGCACCGAAAACCGATCGCTCGTCTGCCAGTCGTCGAGGAAATTGCGGCCGCGTCTTTCCTCGCCAAGCGTATCGCAGATCCGCGTGCCGGCCAGCCGGTAGATGAAAGACGACGGTTCCTGGAATTCGAGGATGAACGTATCCGAAAGGATATCGGCAATCCGTGACGGCTCGATTTCGAAGCGGCGCGGAGCCGCACGCGTGCCCCGCACGTCATTCCAATAAGCATAAAGATTGGCATTCGTTGTCGTTCTCATCGGCGTCCGGAAGCTCCCTTGGTGCCTGCCGGACGCTCCAGCCACGTCTTCCCGAGAAGGGATCGACGGGAACTGTCCGGGATTGGCACGCTGATTTGCCAATCTTGAGCCATTCGCCGAGAACTGAGCACCAACCATGCCAGTTGACGCTTTCGGACCTACTTCTCTGCCCCGCCAGCTTGCCGTTCCGCGCCGGGACGGTTAACGCTGCTAACTGTTTTGCGCCGACTGCAAAGCGCACCTGCCAGAACCCCAATGGAGCGACCGTTGCAACAGCCCTACCGAGAGCCGATCTTCAATGTGCCGGGAAGCGTCGTCGCGCTGATAGGGCTATTCATTGCGGTGCATGTCGTTCGCCAATTTCTGCCCTACTCCGACGACGAGTGGCTGACGGTCGCCATGGCGTTTGTCCCAGCGCGGTACACCGGCTTCGCCGCTGAGATCCCCGGTGGTGAAATAGCGGTATGGTCATCCTGGGTCACCCATATGCTGGTCCATGGCGACATCATCCATCTGATGTTCAATTCGGCATGGTTCCTGGCCTTCGGAGGCGCCATCGCCCTGCGCGTCGGCACGCTTCGCTTCCTGGCCTTCACCGCCTTCACCGGCGTCCTTGGTGCAGCCGTCTTCCTGTTGTTCCATTGGGGCGAATTCGTCCCCGTGGTCGGCGCGTCCGGTGCGGTTTCGGGCATGATGGGCGCCGTCATGCGCTTTTTGTTCAGCGCTCTCGACATGGGCAGCTTCAATGCCCTGCGCGAGCGGCCGCGCAGCGTTCCACTGATGCGGTTAACGACCGCCCTGACGGATAAGCGTGTGGTCGCCGTCACGGTGATCTATTTGCTCCTTAATGCCATAACAGCCTTCGGAATTCCGGGAGTTGCGGCGGAAGGCGGCGTCGCCTGGGAAGCCCATCTCGGCGGCTACCTCGCCGGCCTTCTGTGTTTTGGCCTGTTCGATCCTGCGCCGCCGAAACCGCGTTTCGAACCACGTATTGTGCAATGAGCCTTGCATTCTGCGACAATCTGCAGCAGCATCCATGAAAAATGAATTTTGTGCCCCCGCTCCTGCCAACCACAAGCGGGGGCCTTCGTATAAGAACAAGGAGGCGGACCAGATGAATGTCGCAACTTTGCTGAAGGCAAAAGGCCGGGCCGTGGCTACGTCGCCATCAACGGCAAGCCTGCATGAAGTTTCAGTCGCCCTTGCCGAAAAGCGAATTGGCGCCATGGTTATTGTCGACGCCCGCAACAGCGTAATCGGCATTGTTTCCGAGCGGGATATCGTTCGGGCGATCGCATCGAACGGCCCCGAGGTCCTGCTTCGTCAGGTATCCGAGATCATGACCCGCGACGTGACGATTTGCGGATTGGACCGCACCATTGAAGAACTTATGGGCATGATGACCAAGGGACGTTTTCGTCACCTTCCTGTCGTCGAAGACGGCAATCTTGTCGGCATTATTTCAATCGGCGACGTCGTCAAGCACCACATCGCCGAAGTGCAGATGGAAGTCTCCGCCATGCGCGAATATCTCGCTACCGGCTGACGACAGCGCCTGTCCAGCCATCGCCGGTTCAGAGACGAAAGATAAACCGGCAACCGAGACACCATGGCCGCCGGCCGATACATTGCCGATGGCTGGTCCGTTGCCGCCGGACTGATCGATCTTTTATAGGAGCGGTAGCGGGCTAGGCCGGGATCCTGCGGGCTAGGCCGGGATCCTGCGGGCTTGGCCGGTCATGCGGGCACGGACCGACAATTCCTGATTGATCGTCTCGATTTCGCGCTTGGCCGCCGCGTACCCCAGATCGATCAACTCCGCCGCACGGTGGAAATCGAACAGGTTGATCCCATGCAGCCGCGGACTGATCATCGCATCCGGCGGATCGCCTGCAAGCCGCGAGCGCGCAATCCGGTCCTGGACGATATTGAACGCTTCCACCATCACCGTCGAGATACCCGGAACGTTCTCCCCGCGGCCGAAAAGCTGCCGCTGCAACAATCTGCGCGCATTGAAGCCGCCGTTGTCCGGCACCGGCACACTCGGTTCGATCTCCGGTTCCACTTCCGGCTCGGTATCGAACTCGATCTGTGGCGCCAGCGTCCCGCGTGAGGAGAGGTCGAAGTTGAGATTGACCGCGATCACATAGCGCGCGCCCATGGCGCGGCAGACCGAGATCGGCACCGGATTGACGAGCGCTCCGTCGAACAGCCAGCGGCCGCGGATCTTGACCGGCTTGAAAATGCCCGGAAGCGCATAGGAAGCCCTGATCGCATTGGCCAGTCCGCCTTGCGACAGCCAGATTTCATGACCCGTCCCGATTTCGGTCGCGACCGCGGTAAATGCGATATCGAGATCCTGCATCCGCCGGCCGCCGACGGTCTCGATCAACCTCTCGGTCAACCGTCCGCCGGTAATCAGCCCTGTGCCGGCCAGATTGAAATCGAGAAAACCCCAGACCCGCCGCATCGTCAGTTCGCGGGCAAACGCCTCTATCTCGTCAAGATGCCCCGCCGAGTAGCAACCGCCGACCACGGCTCCCATCGATGTGCCGGCAATGACGTGCGGGCGTATGCCAGCTTCTTCCAGCGCCCGCAGGACACCGATATGAGACCAGCCCCGCGCCGCGCCGCCCCCCAACGCCAATCCGATTTTCACCTGTTCCATAGGGGCCTTCCAAAAAGGTGTATCGCCCGTTGAACGACTACTGGTTGTGCCTTGCAATTCTGGAACCAGAATTTCCGGCAGGGCATAATTATCGCGGCCGACTCGATACCCGTCCAAGCCATGTTAACACAACAGGATACCGGCGCTGAGTTAACCGAGTTCTATTGAACGAAGCGCATACAACCAGACAACATATCGTGAGCGCGCATCCAAGTGCTTGCCGGCTCAGCCCTTCCGGCTGTAGACCTCGCCGGGATCGAAAGCCCGCTCACTGACGGTTTCCTCAAGCCGGTAGTCTGCCCGGCCGGCCGGTACCCCTAGCGCGACATTCCTGTAAAAGCAGGTTTTACGCCCCGTATGGCAGGCCGCGCCATGCCCGTCGATCCGCGCGCTGAGCCACACGACGTCCTGGTCGCAATCGGTCCGCATCGAGGCGATATGCAAAAGATTACCGCTCTCCTCCCCCTTCTTCCAGAGTTTACCCCTGGACCGGCTGAAGAAATGCGCCGTGGCCGTCTCGATTGTCAGCCTCAGCGCTTCGGCATTCATGTAGGCGAACATCAGCACGCCCCCACCATCCGCGTCCGTTACGATGGCCGGGATCAACCCGTCTGCACCGAATTTCGGCGTGAATGCCAATCCCTCCTCGAGTTCGGATTTGTCCCCCGGAGCAGCGAACGGGAATCTATCTTCAGCCATGGCTTCCCCATTTCTCCAAACATGAGCCCTTGGGCGGCAAGCGATTTCACAGCGCACCTTTCGCGCCGCGCGTTGCAATGCCTATATTCAACTTCAAATCACACAACACGCGCCCGCCGCAGCGCCAGTCAAGGCAATACCACCTTATGACCGACCTCGACGCCATCTATTCGAACCGCATCCTTGAGCTTGCCGCCGCCATCCCGCGTTGCGAACGTCTCCCCGACCCACACACCAGCGCCACCGCGCATTCGAAGTTATGCGGCTCCACCGTTGCCGTCGACATCAAGGTGGCCGACGGTGTCGTCAGCGATTTCGGCCAGAACATCAAAGCCTGCCTGCTGGGACAGGCCGCAGCATCCGTTGTTGGCCGCGAGATCGTCGGAACCTCGATTGCGGAGTTTGCCGAAGTCGCCGCCACCATGCGCGCCATGCTGAAGGAAAGCGGCCCTCCACCACAGGGGCGCTGGGCCGATCTTGGCGTCCTCGAACCGGTGCGCGACTACAAGGCCCGGCACACTTCGACCCTGCTCATCTTCGATGCGGTTCTCGACGCTTTCGGCCAACTCGAACAGTCGCGCGGTAACGCTGTCGCCGGACAAAAGTCGTGAACCTCCTCGCCGAAGTCCTGAAACTCCCGATCCACATCTACCGCTGGACGCTGAAGCCGTATGTCGGCTGGCAGTGCCGGCACCTGCCGACGTGTTCCGAATACGCACTCGAATCGATCGACAAGAACGGGCCATGGCGCGGCTTCTGGCTGATGATTTCGCGCCTCGCGCGCTGCCGCCCCGGTGGTTCTGCCGGCTACGACCCTGCCCCCGATATCCGTGAACAGCACCACACCTTCGCGCCCTGGCGTTACGGCCGCTGGACTGGAGCGCATATGAAGTCGCAGTGGACGGGAGACGGTGGGGAGGGCAAGCCGGATTGATCGGCGGGTAGCCTATTGAGTCACGGCAGGTTCAGAACCTCATGGCTGAAACCGAGATCAAAGCAATCGAGCCTGTTGAAGCTTTCTTGATATTGGCGAATGAGCCTGAGTTTCTGCCCCCTAACGCTTTCAAGCTTCTGCCACTGCTGCCGCAGCCGGTCGCGGTTCGTAGCAGCTTCATAGAGTGCACTATCGATCCGCGCTAATCTGTCACCAAGGCTCCGCCAATCGTCAGCAAGGTTTCTGATGTTATCAACAACCCTTTCGCATAAATCATTGCGTCTCGACATTCCAAAACCCAATCCAACCGCCAATGGGAATTGGATTATGGGTTTCGCTAAAGGTGCGGGGATACTCTTCTGTATGGCCGCCTCATTTGCCACCGGACTATTGAATAGCGCGATCCCGGCTCATTCCCTCAGCATCGATGAACTCTACGAATCAATCGATGAGGCGCAGCCGACTTACGAAGGCTTTGATTTTCCCGCTCCAGAGCAATTGTTGAATACCTACCAACTTGAAGCCTACAACGAGAAACTGGACAGAAGGGAGTGCCGCAGTGCTTTTCTTGAACTTGCTGGCGGCGTTCACTTCAATCGTCCTGACATGCCCTCGCCGGCTGGCGATGGCATGCTGGCCTGGGAATACATCGTTGGACCCCGATACTATCCCGCGCCGCTTTACTGCCGCATATTGAATGATCTGAACTCCAAACTCCAAAATGCCCTTTCCTCGGGCCTAACACTGATGCCACTCCCACAATCGAAAACAGATGCGATAGAATTCCGCAATCCAGACGATCCAATCTGGGGCGTGGCCCTGGAAGTTCAAGCGCTATTGGTTGTAGCCTTGGCCGACCATGCTCCGGCCCTCGTTAAGATCGCCCAACTCTCCAACGAAGGCGCAGTCATCCGCCTGACCCCGGCCTTCAACTATTTCGCCATCGCCCGCGCCCGCAAGCTTGGGGCCAGAGATCGACAACTCGAACAACTCATTGCAGAGGCAAGGTCAAGATTGACCGAAGCCGAGATCGCACGTTTGCAGCCGCGTATTGCCGACGGCAGATGGCCGAGAGCAGAGCGGATCGTGCTCGACTAACCCGCTGCCGGGTTCCTTGGCCCAACAAGCTGCGGCAATTTCCCGGCGGCCCTCATCGAGCGTGATCGCAAGTCCGCTCAGGTCGAGGTTGGCGATCGGCCCGACCTGCACCTCGCTTAAGGCAAACATTGCCGCCCGCCCCACCATCGCATGTTGCCATCACGAACCAGACCGCTCGCGGCGCCATGCCACCGCTGTCACATCCAGCACCCGTTCAAAACTCCAGGCAGATCTTGCCGAAATGCTTGTTGCTTTCCTGGTGGCGGAACGCTGCCACCAATTCTTCCAGCGCGAATACCTTGTCGATCACCGGGCGCATGCCGTTGCGATCGATCGCGCGGATCATGTCGATCTGCTGCGCGCGGCTGCCGACCAGCACGCCTTGCAAGCGAACCTGCTTCAACAAGGCCGGGACAAGTTGCAGGTTGCATTCGACTCCGCTGAGGATACCGATCACCGAAATGTGGCCTGCCACTCTTACCGCCGCCAGCGACTGGTCGAGCGTGGAAGGGCCGCCGACATCGACCACGTGATCGACGCCGCGCCCGCCCGTCAGCCCGCGCGCGGTTTCCCCCCACGCCGCATCGCTGCGGTAATTGATGACGTGATCGGCGCCCAGCGCCTTCAGCCGGTCGAGCTTTTCGTCGCTCGACGACGTCGCGATCACCGTGGCGCCGGCCAGCTTGGCAAACTGCAACGCAAAAATGGACACCCCGCCCGTCCCCTGAACGAGAATCGTATCTCCCGGCTTCAACCGGTCATCCGAGAATAGCGCCCGCCACGCCGTCAGGCCCGCCGTCGTCAGCGTTGCCGCCTCGGCATGTGACCAGCCCTTGGGCGCGTGGGTAAACGCATTGACGCTGGCGGTGACTTCTTCGCGCGCGAAGCCGTCGATACCGTCCCCCGGCACACTTGCAAAGTTTTCCACCTGCGGCGTGCCGTCGAGCCAGGTCGGGAAGAACGTGCTCACCACGTGATCGCCGGGCGCGAATTCGCTGACGCCTTCGCCGACCGCCACAACTTCTCCCGCCCCGTCCGCCATCGGAATGCGTGGCTCGGCAGGTCCCCACACACCGCAAACGACAACGTAATCGTGATAGTTGAGCGAAGACCCGTGCACCCGAACCTTGATCTCGCCCGGCCCCGGCGCCGGCGCGGCACGTTCGCTGACGGAGACTTTTTCAAATCCGCCACCGGTATCGACGATCATTGCCTTGGGCATTCGAGACACTCCAGCTATGTAATTTGGTGGCACTCTGTACGCTTGACTGGGGCAGAAGTCGAGGCAGCCTTCTGTTTCGACTACCTGAGCAATCCTCGCCTTTCGAGGATCTTGTCGACGAACTCCTGCGCGGTTCCGGGCCTCCCGAAGCAATTCGCGATATTGCTGCTCCGGCTCGTAATGCTGATCTCCGGGAAGCCGATTTTTTCCATCTCGCCGCGCAACGCATCGAGCACCCGCTTGAGCCCCGACTGGTCATAACCTTCCTCATCCCGCAGCCGCAATATCGCGATGCAATCGCTGATGCTTTCGTTCATCAGATGCTCCGGCCCATTGCGCGGGGGGTGCGGAAGATCGACATCGCCGGTTTGGTGATGCGCGCACTCGTGCCGGTCGATGAAGCCCTGGAACACCGGCGGCGCCGACGCGAAGTTCGACCGTAACACGACCGGCTTGCCGTCTTCGTTGCGCCGCGCCATTCCAGCCGCCATGCCCGCCCGCCCCTTCGCCGCATCGACGAATTGGACTACCTCGCCTTTGTTGTTGGCGCATGCCGGCGGCGCAACGACGCTGTAGGAACCATGCGGCACTCTGTTCTGCGCTAATACGCGATCAATGCAAGACAACGATATGATCAAGCCCGCAAGAACAATCCCAAGCTCAAATCTCCGTTTTCCAACATCTATCTTCACAATGGATAATATCTCCACCACAGCATCAAGGTTCCGACCAATAGGAGGAAATCAAGAAATATCCTATATCGAATCAGGTTGGCGATGTTGTCGTGACTCCTCAAAATTGGTGTAAGAATAGCGCCCGCTGCAAATGCACCAACAGTTAGAAAGCCGAAGACACCTGCAACTACGTAGTACCAGGGAAAGGAAAGGAAAGCCCAAACCAGCAAAGCGATCATCGAAGGAAGGTTGAGACCCATCAGAAGGTGGGCCAAGAAAGGTATCTGATTTAACTCGTGGACAGGCACACCGCGCAGTGACATGCGAGTAATTGCACTAAGCAATATGGCAAGTGCCGCCGAACCTAAGAGCAATGATGTCCCGGTCACCGATCCCTCCAGGAACCCTCCGCACACGGGACCTACTCTAGCCGCCCCTAACCGGCATCACAAGATCGCGTCCTTCACCTCTTCCCTCTTTCCTCGAATTCTGCCAGAAGACGCCCCACATCGGTCATGCGGACCCCGCTCCCATAATCCCCGCCCCACATCCAACCCCGTTCCAGCTGGTTGTCACCGGCTCCACACGACTTTAGGAAGTGTGGACCAACAAGTAAGCTTCTTACCTGCGCGGTATGCAGCGATTGAGAGGAGGGCCAGAACAATGGCTGAAATCAATCTGAAATTCCCCGATGGCGCCGTTCGTCCGGTTGAAAAGGGCACGACCGGAAAGGATCTTGCGGCTTCGATCTCGAAGTCGCTCGCCAAGAAGGCTGTTGCCTTGATGCTGAACGGCGGGCTCGTCGATCTCGCCGACCCAATCGAAGCCGACGCCGACATCCGCATCATCACCCGCACCGATGCCGAAGCCCTCGAACTGATCCGCCACGACGCCGCCCACGTCATGGCCGAAGCCGTTCAGGAACTCTGGCCCGGCACCCAGGTCACCATCGGCCCGGTGATCGACAACGGCTTCTATTACGATTTCGCCAAGAACGAGCCGTTCCAGCCCGAGGATCTACCGAAGATCGAAAAGAAGATGGCCGAGATCATCGCGAAGAACGAGCCCTTCACCAAGGAGATCTGGTCGCGCGACGAAGCCAAGGAACATTTCCGCGAGGCCGGAGAAAGCTACAAGGTCGAACTCGTCGACGCCATCCCCGAGGACCAGAGCCTCAAGATCTATAAGCAAGGCAAGTGGCTCGACCTGTGCCGCGGCCCGCACATGACCTCCACCGGGCAGATCGGCAAGGCGTTCAAGCTGATGAGCGTCGCCGGCGCCTACTGGCGTGGCGATTCCAACAACGCCATGCTGCAACGCATCTACGGCACCGCCTGGGCCGACGAAGCCCAACTCGCCGAGCACCTGCACCGCATCGAGGAAGCCGAGAAGCGCGACCACCGCAAGCTCGGCCGCGAGATGAACCTGTTCCACTTCCAGGAGGAAGCCCCCGGCTCCGTCTTCTGGCATGCGAAGGGCTGGACGCTGTTCCAGACGCTGATCTCCTACATGCGCCGCCGTCAGCAGGCCGCCGGCTACGTCGAGGTCAACTCCCCCGACATGATGGAGAAGCACTTCTGGGAAACCTCCGGTCACTGGGAGAACTATGGTGAGAACATGTTCACCACCGTGCTCCCCGACGAGCGCGTATTCTGCTGCAAGCCGATGAACTGCCCCGGCCACGTACAGATATATAAGCACGGCCTCAAGAGCTACCGCGAACTGCCCGTGCGCATCGCCGAGTTCGGCAAGGTCCACCGTTACGAGCCCTCCGGCGCGCTGCACGGCCTCCTGCGCGTGCGCCACTTCACCCAGGACGACGCCCACGTCTTCCTCACCGAAGACCAGCTTGAAGCCGAGTGCCTGGCGATCAACGATCTGATGTTGTCGATCTACGAGGACTTCGGATTTCAGGAAGTCGTCGTGAAGCTCTCGACGCGCCCCGAAAAGCGCATCGGCGAGGATGCCTTGTGGGATCGCGCCGAAGAGGTGATGGGCAAGGTCCTGAAAAAAATCGAGGCTGACGGAGCAGGCCGCATCAAGACCGAGATCTTTCCCGGTGAAGGCGCCTTCTACGGGCCGAAGTTCGAATACGTCCTGCGCGATGCGATCGGCCGCGACTGGCAGTGCGGCACCACCCAGGTCGACTTCAACCTGCCCGGCCGCCTTGGCGCGATCTACATCGACCAGCATTCGGAAAAGCAGACCCCGGTGATGATCCACCGCGCCATGTTCGGCTCGCTGGAACGCTTCACCGGCATCCTGATCGAGAACTTCGCCGGCCACTTCCCGCTGTGGCTCGCCCCCATCCAGGCCGTTGTCGCAACCATCGTCTCGGATGCCGACGACTACGGCCGCGAGGTCCACGCCATGTTGAAGGCTGCCGGCATCCGCGCCGAGACCGACTTGCGCAACGAGAAGATCAACTTCAAGGTGCGTGAGCACTCGTTGCAGAAGGTCCCCGTCATGCTGGTTGCAGGCAAGCGCGAAGCCGAAGAACGCACCGTCTCAATTCGCCGCCTCGGTTCACAACAGCAGGAAGTCATGTCTCTCGACGACGCCCTGGCCATGCTCACCGACGACGCCGTCCCGCCGGACTTGCGGCGGAAGCAGGCAGCGACCAAGGCGGCGGCGGAGTAGTTACCGCCGCTTGCCACCCCTAACCGGATGCGAAGGATTGTAAGGCGCCGGGTGCGCTGCCGGCACCTAAAGGCGCACGCGAAATGTCAGGCGATGGGCATCCAGCCCAACATGACTCTAGTGTGGCGTCGCGCCTTAATTGACCTGTTGGTGCCGACAGGAGTTGTCAATTGAGGCGCGCTGAACGCCACACTAAACCATTGTTTTTGCTAGTGGCCTTCATGTCTCGCCGAAATCGTCAGCGGTTGCGGCCAGCACGCCGATTTAGGCGAGACAGGTCACTAGTGTTCTGGATCAAACATTTGATTCCCGGGTGGAGGTCGTCAAAGGTTTGTGAATCCAGAACACAATCAGAAGGCTGCCTAGTCTTCTGGGCTGAGTGTTCCGGGCCGACATTCAGGTTCCCGGCAGGGAACCATATGTCAGAGTCGGAGCACTAGGAAGTTTTGGTCCCAAGAAGCCGCCCAACAAAGACACCCGCCCCAATCCTGCCGCGTTCTGCCGCCGGAAATGCTATTGCTTGCCGAACCTCGCCATTCCCCGCCGGAGAACACCCCATGCCCGCCGACAGCCCGAACGAATTCCACAACCGCGTCATGCGCGAACGCCATGAGCAGCAACTCACAAGATCGCAGATCGAAGCCAACGCAGCGGCTGCAGAACTGATTGCCGAGCGCATCGCCGCCAAGCTCGCCGAACAGAACGATATCATCTACAAGATGGGGCAGCGTCAGGGGCGAACCAGCTTCATTGCATATCTCTCCCTGCTGATCGGCCTCGCAGCCGCCGCCGGCCAGCTCCTCGGCCCGATCTGGGAATGGCCGTTCCTGCGCGGCGTTCTCTAACCCAGCCACGCGAAGCGAGCCGACGCCTTGACACCAGCGATACAAATCCTATTCCGTCATTCCGCCGAGGGGTCGATCTGCGTGAGTATCAATCTCCTCCAGGTAGCTCTACAAACCGGAACTGGGCCAGGCTCCCGACTTCGCGACGACGGCACGTGGCGGTCAGGGCAAAGGATATCGAATCCCGATGAAACTCTACTGGTGTGAAAACACACGCGCCTTCCGCATCATCTGGATGCTTGACGAACTTGGTCAGCCCTATGAGCGCATCCGCGTCGACGTGCGTGGCGGTGAGACGGGTGAGAACAAGAGCGACCCGGACTTCAGGGCGGCATCCCCGATGGGCAAGGTCCCCGCCCTGGTCGACGGCCCTGTGAAATTGTGGGACTCGGGCGCCATCTGCCTCTACCTCGCCGACAAATACCCTGAAGCCGGGTTGAGCGTTGCCGCCGACGATCCCCGCCGCGGCGAATTCCTGCAATGGCTGATGTTCACCAACGCCGTCATCGAGCCCGCCATGTTGGAAAAATTCATGGAACTTCCGCCGAAACCGCAAAGCTACGGCCACGGCAGCTTCGAAAGCATGATCGGTGCTCTCGAAAAAGGCCTGAAAGGCCGCGACTGGCTCATGGGCGATCGCTTCACCGCCGCCGATGTCCTCGTCGGCTCCAGCGTTCATGTGCTCCAGCAATTCGGTCTTCTGCCGGTCATCACGGCCTTGCAAGGCTACGTTGCGCGCTGCCGCATCAGACCCGGTCTGCAAAAGGCTCTGGCCCTTGATGGCGTAACAAAGAAATAAGTCGAACGATCAACGCAAAGCTCTCAGCCGAACATGAACCTCTCGAACCGACCCGAAGACTTTCCCGGCTATTTCGCGACGATCCTGTGGGTCGGCGTCGGAGTCTGGCTGTTCTGGACGACTCCGCAGGCAGCCTTCGTGTCATGGCAGGCGATCGTCTACTTCGTTCTCGGCACCATCGGAGTTGGCATCCTGTTCGGGATCGTCGGCATGACCCTGCAGCGCCTTATGCCTTTCCTCAAACCTCGTCAGGGCCCGATCCGGACTGCGCCTCCTCCCGCACAGTTGATCGGAACGTTGGTTGCGGCGGCCGAATTCGTCGTGATCTACTTCCTCGCCAAGGCGGTCGTGACAGGTATCCTGTTCCAACCTGCCGTCACCTGAACCGGCAGGAACCCTGATCGATGAGCGTCCTTCAATTCTGGTACGAGTTCGCCAGTACGTATTCCTACCCGGCCGCCATGCGAGTCGAGGAGGCACCCGCCAGATACGGCGTCAGTATCAGTTGGCAGCCGTTTCTGCTCGGCCCGATCTTCAAGGGCCACGGCTGGGACACCTCGCCGTTCAACCTGCATGCCGATAAGGGCCGCTATATGTGGCGCGACCTGGAGCGCATCTGCGCCGGCCTCGACCTGCCGCCGATGCGCAGACCGGACCCGTTTCCGCAGAACCCCCTGAAGGCGGCGCGCATCGCTCTCAGCTTGCCTGATGGCCAAGCCCGCTCACAATTTTCGAAGGCCGTCTACGCCGCCGAATTTGCCTGGCTCCTGCCGATCGATGATGACAACGTGCTGCGGGACATTCTTATCGGCCTCAGCCTGCCGGCCGATGAACTGATTGCCACTTCACAGGTCGAAACCACAAAGCAGGCCCTGAAATCGCAAGTCGCTACGGCGCAGAACCTCGGCATCTTCGGTGCCCCAGCCTTTGTTGCGAGTGACGGCGAATTGTTCTGGGGCAACGATCGTCTCGATGATGCACTGAAGTGGCAGGCCAGGCTATGAGGATCGACATCACCGGCCCCGGTCCCTTACTCTGCTTCGGCGGGCCATACTCGAACCTAGAGGGAACCGAAGCAATGAGGCGCGAGGCCCAGCGCCTCGCTATTCCTCCCAATCGCGTCATCTGCACCGGCGACATTGTCGCCTACTGCGCCAACCCGAACGAAACGGTCGAACTGGTCCGCGACTGGGGCTGCCACGTCATCAAGGGAAACTGCGAGCAGCAACTGGCGGAGCTTGCTGAAGACTGCGGCTGTGGATTCGATGACGGCACCGCTTGCGATCTTCTGTCGGCGCGCTGGTACGCGTTCGCTGATAATGCCCTTCGCGACGATCACCGCCAATGGATGTCCGCGCTGCCGGCATCGATAGATTTCGAGTTGGGAACGCTGACAGCCAGGGTCATCCATGGCGGGGTGCGCGACGTCAGTCGCTTCGTGTTTCCTTCGACAGCTAACGATGTGAAACAGGCCGAAATCGATTCAGCCGCAGCCGACATCCTGATCGCCGGACATTGCGGCATTCCCTTCGTTGAGAAATTCGGCACACGCGTCTGGTTCAACCCCGGCGTGATCGGCATGCCCGCCAATGACGCGACACCCGACGGCTGGTACGGATTGATCACCCCCCAGCCGGAAACCGGCACGGCCGTATTCAGCCTCAGGCGGCTGTGCTACGATGCGCAAGCAGCAGCCCGCCGGCTGGCCAGGCTGGGCCACGTCGACTCCTATGCAGAAGCGCTCAGGACCGGCCTCTGGCCGAGCCTCGACGTACTCCCGCAAGCCGAGCGCCAGCAAACCGGCATACCGCTCCGCGAAATTGATCTGACCATATCCCTTGATCCCACCTGACCTGATCGCAACCCGTTCACCGCCGATAACTTCTCCGTCAGCACACCCAATCGTCGATAGCCAGAACCAAAACTGCGCGGTTATAGATGCGGGAAATCGAGCGACTCATCCTGGAGCTGTCTATGAACGAACCCGTCGTCACACTCGCCGTCATCACGGCGGCAGTCGCCTTCGTCAGCCTGCGCTTTTCAAATCCCGCCCTGACGACGCAATCCTTCTACCAGGGTCAAGACGCCTCCGGCAGCACCCCGGGAATTCTCACCCTCACCTTTTCCCAGGTCACCACGTGGATCTTCGCGCGCTCGATCATGAACGCAGCGATCCTGGGTTATTTCTACGGAATTGTCGGCGCGCTCGCCTACGCTGCCTACTATCTCTCGTTTCTCACCGGTGCCGCCATCATATCGAGCCTGCGCTTCCGCCACGGTTTCGGCAGCGTCCAGGAATTCCTGTCCGACCGCTTCGGCCTTGCCGGTACGACGAGTTATAACTTCGTCGTCGGCGTTCGCCTCCTCTCGGAAGTCTTCGCCAACCTCCTCGTTATCGGCCTGATCTTTGGCATGGACGGTTCGCAGGAATACGTCGCTTCCATCATCCTGGTCGGCGCGGCGACCCTCGGCTACTCGCTGCTTGGCGGACTGAATGCCTCGATCCGAACCGATGCCATCCAGATGTCGCTGTTCCTCGTCGTCCTCGGCGCGCTGATGCTGGTCGCCATCTCCAGCGGCACGTTCGATGTGCCGGCGATGATGGCAACATCGCCGGACGCGGCAAGCCCGGGCTGGATTCTGCTCGCGGTCGCCCTGCTTCAGGTCTGGAGTTATCCCCTCCATGATCCGGTCATGATGGACCGTGGCTTCATCGCCGACCGCAAGACCACCATGGCGAGTTTTTATCACGCCGCGTGGATTTCGGTCCTGTGCATCATGGCCTTCGGTCTGCTTGGAGTCTGGGCCGGTATGAATAAGATCGACGGAGAAACGTTCGTCCCGACCCTGACCCGCCTGATTGGCGAATGGCCGACGCTATTGTTCAACGTCGCACTCGTGGTTTCCTGCATGTCGACCCTCGACTCGACATTCGCCTCAACTGCTAAGCTGACGGTTGTCGACATGCGCGCCGCCGAGCCGACGGTTGCCAACGGCCGTATCGCCATGGCCCTCTTCATGCTTGGTGGATTGGCGATGGTTTTCTTCGGTTCCAAAGACCTGTTCGGCGCCGTCGCGGTCTCCGGCACCGCTTCCATGTTCCTCGCACCGGTGGTGTTTTTCTCGCTTTGGATGGGCCGCACCGATATTCCGGTGTGGAGCTACCTCACGGCATTCTTCTCTGCGATGGCCGCTGCAATCCTCTACTTCACCGAATCCTCCGGCTACACCAACCTTATCGGTCCGCTGACCGGCCTCGAGCACAAGTACGCCAAGCTTCTGGTGCTCTCCGTTATGACGTTGGCGATCGGATGCGGCGCGTTTGCCATTGGCATGATCACCGGCGGCGCACGACCACGCCTCGCCCCAGGCCGCGCTTGAGCCGCCCGATACATCACAGGGTTGATAAACCTGCGGCAATGTTCATCGACGGCTCATTTCCGCTGTGCTTCACTGCCGACAGACACAGAGGCTGACGGGATTTCAGGGCGCCAACCGCCCCGGCAGCAAAAGGCGGGCAAGACATGGATATGAGAACCATGGAAGATATGCCGCAAAGCTCATCGGGTGCATTCAACTGCTTGATCTATGCCCTGGTGACGATCGTGTTCCTGGTCATTCTGACTGATACCGGATCTGCGCAGGGCCATGGATACGATTGTGCGCACGGGCCTGACACATACCGCGTCCGCAATGTCGCCGACTGGGATAAGCTCAACATTCGCTCCGGCCCGTCCGCCGGCACCCGCATCGCGGGCCAAATCGACGCCTACGGTTCAGGGGTCCATTGCCTTGGGCCGTGCCAGGCAACCTGGTGCCGCGTAAGCTGGCGCGGCATCGTCGGCTGGACCAACATGCAGTATCTGGGCGAATAACGCGCTTTTTTCGGCCCTCAGCCCCGGCCGCGATACGGCTGAACGCCCTGGTCGGGAAGCCAGACGCCTTCCGGGCAGGTGCCCGTCTGCCAGAAAACATCGATCGGAATCCCGCCGCGCGGATACCAGTAGCCACCGATGCGGAGGAAATGGGGGTGGAGTAGGTCGGCGAGCCGCTTACCGATCGCCACCGTGCAATCTTCGTGGAAGGCTCCGTGATTGCGAAACGACGACAGATACAACTTGAGCGATTTCGACTCCACAAGCCAAGCCTTCGGCACGTAGTCGATGACGAGATGCGCGAAGTCCGGCTGCCCGGTCACCGGACACAGCGAGGTGAATTCCGGCGCCGTGAAGCGTGCGGTATAAAGCGTATCGCAATGCGGGTTGGCCACGCGTTCCAGCACCGCCGTTTCAGGCGCATCCGGCATCCCGACGTGACGGCCCAATTGATAGACAGCGGGCGGCGGCTTGTTCGATCCTGCCATGCTTCACTCCGCCGCCAGTCGGGCATCGGCAGACCCGGGGCCGTCGTAAACACACCCCTCGTGGCAGCTATCACGCGAGACCTCGATCCGTGATAGCCCCGGCAAGCGGTTCGACAAACGATTCCACAGCCACACAGTGATCCGTTCCAGCGTCGGCGTTTCCAGTCCCTCGACGTCGTTCAGAAAGCGATGGTCGAGCGCCTCGCGCGCCTCCCCGATCGCTTCGGAAAGGTCGTCGAAATGAAAGATGAGCCCGCTCGTTGGATCCGGTTCGCCGGCAACCCAGATCCGGGCACGGAACGAATGACCGTGCACGCGCGAGTTCGGGTGCCCCGGCGGCGCTCCGGGCAGATAATGGGCGGCTTCGAATGTAAAGTCCTTGTAGATCTTCATAGGCGCTATTTAGAGAACTTCGTTTCCGACGGCCAGAGGCGGTCTGCGAATAGGTTTAGGCCCATTGGCCGCAGGCTCTGCGCCCAAGCGCAAGCTTCAGGGAATTCCGATCAGTTTATGGGTTTGCAGCGACAGCCGCCACTGCGGGTGTTCCCGGCAGTAGCGAACCGCCGCGGCGGTGTTTTGCGCCACTTCCGGCCCGTCCATCGGCTGCAGGTAGCGGAACCTGAAATCGAGCCCGGCAACGGCCGCAGGCGGCAGTTCGGCTTGCGGGAAGACGAGTTTCAGTTCATCCCCCGTGACCTGCACCAGTTCGCTTCCCGCTTTCGGACTGACGCAGATCCAGTCAACTCCGCGCGGCACAGCCAGCGTTCCATTTGTCTCCAAGGCGATTTCGAAGCCTTTGGCGTGCAGAGCCGAAATCAGATCCCGATCGACCTGAAGCATCGGTTCGCCGCCCGTCAGGACCACCAGCCGGTTATCCTTACCGCCAGCCCAAGCTGCAGCCACCGCCGCAGCCAGCAGCCCTGCGTGCGCAAATTTCCCGCCGCCCGGACCGTCGGTACCGACAAAATCCGTATCGCAGAACCGACACACCGCTCCGGCCCGGTCGATCTCACGGCCCGACCACAGATTGCAGCCAGCAAATCGGCAGAACACCGCCGCCCGGCCGGCGTTGGTGCCTTCGCCCTGCAGGGTCAGAAAGACTTCCTTGACGTGGTACATGGTCCTCACCCGCCGCGCCGGCAGCCGGCCATGCGGTTCATTTGGTTTCACCCGCAGAGTTCTTCGCGAAGCCTCGCAAGTTGTGTTTCCGGTTCCAGATGCAGCGGCCTCTCCGCACCCGATCGCCGAAACCAGTAACCGGCATTGGATTCGTCGCCTTCCTGCAGATGCAGGATAGCGTGTATGTGGCAGGCACGCCGATCGCTCGCATGGGTCTGAACCAGCTTGTGCGCATCCTCCCACCGGCCCGACAAGGCCAGATCGATGGCGCGGATCAGGTCTTCCCGGCTTGCCATGTCTCGAACCCCTTCCGGCGCAGCTCGCATGCCGGACACGTGCCGCAACCATAACCCCAGGCATGCCGGGCGCTACGCTCGCCCAGATAGCATGTATGGGTATGCTCGGCGATCAGTTCGACCAGCGCCCGCCCCCCCAGATCTTCGCCCATCTGCCACGTCGCTGCCTTATCGAGAAACATCAGTGGCGTGTCGATGATGAATGCCCGGTCCATTGCCAGCGACAAGCTTGTCTCCAGACTGACCAGCGTCGCCTTGCGGCAGTCCGGATAACCCGAGTAGTCGGTTTCGCACATGCCGCCGACCAGGTGTGATAGCCCGCGCCGGTAGGCGACCGCCGCCGCGTACGTAAAGAAGATGACGTTTCGACCCGGCACGAACGTCGATGGAAGCCCGGCCTGCGTCATTGTGATTTCAGCGTCCCGCGTCAGCGCCGTATCGCTGATCGCCCCCAGCTCCGGCAACGCCAGCAGATGATCATCCCCGATCCTGCCCGCCCAACGCTCGTTGATGGCGCCGAGCCGGGCCAGCACGTCGCGCCGGCAGGCGAGCTCGACGTCGTGGCGCTGTCCGTAGTCGAACCCGATCGTCTCGACCGTTTCGAAGCGCTCCAGCGCCCAGGCAAGACAGACCGTCGAATCTTGTCCTCCGGAAAACAGTACAAGCGCATTCGTAGCCATCGGCTGCCCTAGAACGAGGAGACGTGAGACGTTGCCAGTATAACAAAAAAGGGCCGCGCTCCGATGCGCAGCCCTATCTTGGGTGCATAGCCCTGGGTAAGGGGCTATTCAGGGGCGCCGAGCGGGTTCGCCCAATATCTTAAGGGCTTCTTCCCGTCGTCTTTCGCTGTCACGCGACAGGTGCTCCGCTCCGCTCCGCCCTTGATATGACAAAACCAAGACAACTGGCAACCGCTCGATCGTCGTAGTTGTGGCGTCGCTCCTTAATTGACCTGTTGGTGCGGCACGTTCCGTGTCAATTAAGGCGCGACGCCCCACTAGCGTTCTGGATCAAACATTTGATTCCCGGGTGGAGGTCGTCAAATGTTTGTGAATCCAGAACACAATCAAAAGGTTGCCTAGTGTTCCGGGCTGACATTCAGGTTCCCGGCAGGGAACCATATGTCAGAGTCGGAACACTAGCGAATTTGACGTTTGCCCCAAAATGCAGGTGCTCGCGGGGGTAAATGCCGAAAACAGGAACACTTGCCTGAACTGAAAGAACCGAAGTGAACGACAATTGCGCTATTCGCGTTCCCCCGGAGTGGGCCGAGCAGAAGGCTGTATGGACGGCTTGGCCGGCCGATCCCGACGAATGGAACGGCGACCTCGATTCGCCGCGCCGGGATGTCGCCGCGCTGGTCCGCGTACTCGCCGAACACGGCAACAATGTCCGCCTGCTCGTCAACGGCGAGGAGGCCGAACATAGCGCACGCGCGGCACTCGGCGCGGCCGCCGAGCTTGTCCCCGCCAGGTATGGTGACATCTGGCTGCGCGATACCGGTCCGATTTTCGCGTCGAACCCGGAAGGCCCGGTGGCCTTGCGGTTTGCCACCAACAGCTGGGGCGGCAAGTACGACCTGCCCGACGACGCGACCGTCGGAGACGAAGTCGCGCGCCTCAGCGCGACGCCCGTGCAGCGCTTCGCCTTCGTCCTCGAAGGCGGCGCCGTCGATCACGACGGCAGCGGCACATTTCTCACCACCCGCCAGACACTCCTCAATCCGAACCGCAACGGCTGGGACAAGGAGGAGGCCGAAGTCGCGCTGCGTGAAGCCTTCGGCGCGCGCAAGATCATCTGGATCGACGAGGGCCTCAAGAACGACCACACCGACGGTCATATCGACAACATCGCCCGTTTCGTCGGCGAGGCGAAGGTCGTCTGCCAGTCACCCGCCGGCCCCGACGATCCCAACGCCGAAACCCTCGACGCCATTGCAGCGATCCTGCGTTCGGAAACCGATTCCGACGGCCGTCCGCTTGAAGTGGTGCGCATCCCTGGGGTTGGCCGCTACCTCAATCCGGCTGGAGAGGTTTCCCCAGCCTCCCATATGAACTTCCTGATCGCCAACGGAGTTGTCGTCGTGCCGGTGTACGGTACGCCGACGCAAGGCGCCGCCATTGAAGCACTCGCACACGTCTTCCCGGGCCGAAAAGTCGTCGGCGTACCTTCCGGCGGTTTGCTGGGGTCCGGCCAGGCCGGCGGAGGATCGTTTCACTGCATCACGCAGCAGGAGCCGCGCCGATGACGAACCGCACAATGACCGTTGCCGCGATCCAGACCAGCTACGGTCGCGACCTGATGGCCAACATCGAGAAGACCGAAGCGCTTGTGCGTGAGGCAGCCGCGAAAGGCGCGCAGGCGATCCTGCCTTCCGAACTGTTCCAGGGCATCTACTTCTGCTCGCGCCAGGATCCGAAGTGGTTCGCCGAGGCTCATCCGGCCGACAGCCACCCTTGCGTCACGGCCATCGCCCCGCTCGCGAAAGAACTCGGCGTCGTGATTCCGATCTCGTTCTTCGAGAAGGACGGCCCGCGCTATTACAACTCGGTGGCCATCGCCGATGCGGACGGGAAAATCCTCGGCGTCTATCGCAAGAGCCACATCCCCGACGGTCCCGGCTACATGGAGAAGTATTACTTCCGCCCCGGCGATACCGGCTTCAAGGTCTGGGACACCGCCCACGGCCGGGTCGGCGTTGGCATCTGCTGGGACCAGTGGTTCCCGGAATGTGCCCGCGCAATGGCGCTCGATGGCGCGGATGTCCTGTTCTACCCAACCGCGATCGGCTCGGAACCCTATGACGACAGCCTCGACACGTCCGCCATCTGGCGCCGCGCCATGCAGGGCCACGCGGTCTCGAACGCCGTTCCGGTAGTCGCCGCGAACCGCATTGGCCTTGAAGACAACGACGGCACCAGACAGCAGTTCTATGGAAATTCGTTCATCTCCGACCAGTCGGGCGAACTGGTCGAAGCCTTCGGCGCGACGGACGAAGGCGTCCTCACGCACACCTTCGATCTGACGATGATCGAGTCCTATCGCGCCGACTGGGGCTTTTTCCGCGACCGCCGCCCCGAGTTCTATCGCTAGCCCGCCTTTCTCCCAGGGATGCGCGTCGTCATCGCTCCAGGGCGGGTTGCTCGGCCAGAAGGGACGCGAAAAGCGTATGGGGTCATACGGTTGAGCGGTCCGACGCCGCCGATGGCCCGCCCTGGGCGACCCGAAGGGCGGGGCCAAATGGCTGACAGACTGTGTCGAACCACTTGCCCGATGAACCACATCGATCTGCGTGCTTCTCCTGGTCTGTCAGCCATTTGACCTCCGTGACGAACACACCCCCTGGGAGAAAGGCGGGCTAACAGCTCGACTTCAAGCCCCGGGGGCTTGCCGGTCTGGACGAATAGATAACAGTCCGTCCGGGATCATCCGCGCTGGGCGATTCCCGCCAGCACTTTCTCGGCTGAAAACGAACTGAACTCGGCGAGGCCGGTGGCTTCCGAGTAGTAGACGTACTTGCCGACATTCTTCTTGATCCGCCCGAGCGAGCGGCCGTTCCTGGAGACCTTGATCATGTCGGCACCGGAGTAGTCGGCATTCAACCCAAGCTTGGCAAAGTCGCGCGGACCCAGAATTTGCTTCAACTGGTGTTGTTTTCCCTGAAAGAAAAGCATCGATTCAACCCTGCTTGTTAACAACCTGCTCACGTTATACGGGCCGTTAAAAGCGAAGCCAACAATTGACCATTTTCACAGTTATCGAGATGTTAAATCGATACCGGCAATTCGAATTGGTTTCGAAAGCAGCGGGCCTTCATTCCTGTTGCAATGCATCTGCGGGCAAGACGTGCGCTGTCGGCGGCAGGTCCGTGATTTCATGCAGCCGGATTACTTCAATCGGCGCAGTGTGGGTTTGGTCCCCACCGCGACGGCGTGGACGACCTGCGACCGCTTCGGCGGCACCTTTGCCGGCCTATCGACGAAGCGTACCCCCATCTCGTTGGCGCGGCGCCAGACGACCTCGCACTTCACCTCCATCCCGTCGAGATCGATGATGAGTTCGAAGGAATCCGGGATATTCGCGCAATGCGTCGACTTTATCCTGGCTCCCGAAGTCGAGATGTCCCGCACCATGCAGGGGATCGAGCAGTGACGGTCCTGGAACGTCGCCGTCGCGCCTTTGAGAACGCGGCGGCGCGGAGCGGCACGCCTGTCAGGCGCGCTGTCCGTATCAACGGCTGCGTCGTTCAGAACGGAGCTTGGTTTGCGAATGGCTTCACTCACGGCTTCCCCACTGGAAAAGATTAGGGCCTCGATCAGGCGGTCAGTAATTTACCGAATATTAACGGCAAAGACTTGCGCGGAACTGATCAAAAGACCCGAGCGCCAATGTTAGAACACTTCGAGTCAATTTTGAAAAGCTAAGCTAAGGAATGGTAAACCACCGCCGGCAGACTGCATTTCGGGGTTCCTCATCTTCGGTTATACAATTCTTGTAAGCCCGCGACGGCTTGGTGTTCTGGATGAGACGCATGCCTGCGGTGGCAAGTGGAGCAACGTCTGTGAATCCACGGCACGATCAAGGAAATAAAGCGGTGGTTTCGGGTCGGCGTTTGGACACCAGCTATCGGAGTCGCAACACTGGCAATTGCGTTGTTTTGTGGCGGTATATCGAAGGTAAACGGAGTAATAAATGGCATTTCGCTGCAAACACGAGCTGACGATCAATGTGCAGGCGATATCTGCCTCCGAATTGGAAACATTGCCGATTGTCCGGGCGAGTTTCGATCTCGATATCACTTGGGACAATTCGGGTCGCCAACTTTGGGCCTGCGATGGCTGGCGTCCGGAAGGACAGCCCGAAGTGATCCCATGGGATGATGCGGGCCACCCGCTGACGCAGACGATGCACGCCCTTCTCAGCATTCACCTGACGCCCGCCACAATTTCGAAGATCGTTTCATCTCATCCCGCCGGTGAGTGCAGCGTCATCGACTTTTCGGCACAACGCAAGTTGAGAGGCTTGAAGTCATCGGGGATCGATCCGAGGCCGGCACCAAACTTCTCGTCCGAAAAGAAGATCTGATTATGGTTCAGACGGGGGCCTGTTTCGTTCCTGGGGGCGGAGCGCGATTACACAAGGCGGATCGCTGAAACGGACCAATGGGCATGAGTATGAATTGATGAATTCGGATTGCGGGCTCGCAAGAGCAGGTAGACCGATAACAATACGGTTGACTGAGAAAATAGCACACGTTTGAAAAACAATTGAACATTTGGTTGGCGATTAATGCAAAAGGGTAAGATGACCTTTATGAAGCCGACCTGGTTGGCGGGCGTACAATGTTACGGCCCCTACCAAGAAACCGTTCCAGGTGCGTGGAAGACCGTTCTGGATTGGCTTGACAGCGGCGCACATTATGAGATGCCGGATCGCGGATTCGGCCTGATGCATTCTGACCCCCGCATAGTCGCCCCGGAACAATTGCACTATCAGGCCGGCGTCGAGGTCACGCCGCAGTGGAAGCCAGCCGAATCAAGCCCGGTATCTCGAATGGAATTCAGGGGCGGCACCTACACAATACTGCGTCTCAATGGACCCTATTCCGCGCTCGGCGAGTTCATTTCGAACTACCGTGACACCTGGGTTCCTCGCTTGGGGCTTTGTCTGGACTCCGCAAGGCCGGCTCTGGCGATATACCATAGCAACATCCGCAAGGTTGCGCCCGAGGATCAGGTCGCCGATGTCTGCCTGCCTGTCACCGCCGACGCGGCTAAGTGAGTCCGAAGGCCGTATCCGGACGCCACCGTGCGGTTGCCATTCCTTCCCCTATTTGGCATCGTGGCTTCGTTGATGAATTGGAGTTTTACGATGTTCGCAAGAGTAACGCGTTACCGCATGAAGAAGGAATCGATCGAGGCGGCCAAGTCGATGCTTGCGGAACTCAAGCCGCAAATCATGTCGCTGCCGGGCATGTTGAATTTCATAAATGTCGTGAATGATGATGGCTACGGGTATGTGATCTCCGTCGTCGAAAGCGAAGAAATTTCGAACGCCAACCAGGACAAGGTGCAGGCAATCTGGACACTGTTCGCCGAACACCTCGCCGAGCCGCCGGTGGCCGATGGCTTCATGGTCCTGATGAACGAAGCCAACCGCTGAATAGTCTCCCGATCGGGGAGTCACAACGCGTCTGCGGCTCCATGCAAAGTGAATGCGCTCAAGCGCGAGTTCACTTCCGGCCCCATACCTGCGCGACCGTATACATCGTGAATGACGTATCCGGCAAAGCCAGGTGCGCACGGCACTCGCGGAGCGCCCGGTCCAGTTCCTCTTCCCCCAGAAGCTTCTGGTTCAGAATCGTGCCCCGAAGTGATTCGACCGTCGACGGCAGATAATCGACCATCGCGTCCGAGCTTGTGACGCCGACGATGAACGGCCGGAATTGAACATCCCGGACGGGCGACTGCTTCACCATGAAATAGAGGCGCCTCGCCAACTCCAGATCAGCCCCAACACCCTTGAATGCGCCGAGGAGGGCAGCTTTAAGCGTCTCCCAGGATTCGTGCGGCGGATAACAATTCAGGCTGGTTGCGTCCGGCTCCTGCAATGCGATGAACCCACCCGGTCGCGCCAGCCGGATAGCCTCCTTCAACAGCGCCTCGGCATCTCCGGCCGTACTTGCCAGGAACCGCATATGGACGAAATCGAAACTGTCGGCCGATAATCCGGACCCGTAGGCGTCGCTCTGGATGAATTCGGTGTTCAGGGCTGCCGATTTCCTGGCGTAATCGATGAAACCCTTGTTCATGTCGAGTCCCACGACTCGACCGGTCGGGCCGACTCCACGGCTGAGAATATCCGTGATTCCTCTGGGTCCGCAGCCGATATCGAGACAGTGCCAGCCCTCCGCCAACCCCATCAGGTCCAGCATTGTCTCGGTGTCGGGAGCCATCGCCGTGCCTTGGTCAAGCAAACGCTCGATCTCGCCGATGCGGCTCTCGATCGGGTAATGGCCTTCGAATGTTTCTGCCATCGGCAACACTCCAGCAGTGCTAGTGTTTCGGATTTTGTCGGTGTCTTGCCACGGCAGTTGCGCAGGTATCGGATTGGTTTCCGGTTGGAGCCTGCGAATAACTGAATTGCCGCAACAGGTTGCGGAAAGTGAATGGGTTCCCCGACGATGCACCTATTGCGGTAATGTAACTGACGACGGTCGCGTCGGCATGTAAAAACGACCTCCATGTGGAGACGAAGCTCCTGCAGAGGAATCCTGCAATCTTCTCGAAGTCCAATGCAATTCGCTAGGTCCTGGGCTCGCGCCTTGAAGCGCGATCTAACCGCGCTTTATCTCGCCGGTCGCGATGGCCGGACGCCTTGGTTCGCAAAACTTCTGGCGGTGATCGTCGTCGCCTATGCCTTGAGCCCGATCGACCTCATCCCGGATTTCATCCCCGTCATCGGCTATCTCGACGACCTTCTGCTGGTGCCGCTCGGCATTCTCCTCACGATACGTTTGATCCCGGCGGACTTGATGGCGGAGTTCCGTCGGCGCGCGGAGGCAATGAGCCGGCTCCCGGCAAATCGAACTGCCGCAGCGGCTATTGTGGTGATTTGGGTGGCGGCAGCTGCCATCGTTGGCGTCTGGCTGTGGCGTTTCCTCGAAACCGGCTAATCTCGCCTAAGCGATTTACGATGCGTGCAGACCCGTGCAATTGTCCCGCCGGAACGAGCTGGGAGCTCTCGGCGAAACCGATACACCGGCTTGCGGAGAAACGTCATGGCGCGGATGTCGCCGCGCAGCGGCGATGGGCACCTGAAGCGCAATGAAAGCGCGGGTGCTGGTCGGCACCTGAAGCGCAATGAAAATGCGGGCATCCAGCCCAACACCAATTTAGCTCGTCAACACAAGCTTGCGCCGTGCCTATCCCGTTAGTACCGGAAATCCGCTTAAACCACCAACTCCATGGCCGGGCTTGACCCGGCCATCCAGGGCCGTCACTGGCAACCGTTCGCGAAACATCCCCTGGATGGCCGCCTCGGAGGGCGGCCATGGAGTGTGAGGTGAATAATATTGCAGAGTTTTGCGAAGCCCTTACGGTTTCCATCCGGTACTAACGGGATAGGCATGAGCTTGTGCAGTGTTGAGCAAAGGAAGTGCTGGCTTCATAAAATGGTCCGTGAACTCAAAAATAGCGCGCGCAGTGAGATTGTAACAAACTGATCGCATAGGCGATCCGGGAGCAAGGCGACCCGGCACGAGTACCGCCCCATCGGAGCGCGTACCGCGCGTGAGATCAACTATGGCGCAGAAGGGGATCTTATTTTGCCAAGCGAAGATCTGATCTACGAAGTCCGCGATTCGATCGGCCATGTTATTTTCAACCGGCCGGCTGCGCGCAACGCCTTCACGATCGATATGTACACGAGCCTCGCCGAGATCTGCGCGCAAGCCCCCACAGACGGGTCGGTGAAGGCAATCATCATGACGGGCGCCGGCGACAAGGCATTCGGTTCCGGCACCGACATGACCCAGTTTCGTGGTTTCGCTACGTCGCAGGATGCCTGGGGCTACGAAGATAAGATGGAAGGTGTGCTTTCCAGAATCGAACGATGCCCGGTACCGACGATTGCCGCCATCAACGGCGCATGCACCGGCGGCGGAGCCGCGATTGCCGCCTGCTGCGACATCCGCCTCACGACAGCCAATTTGAAATTCGGCTTCCCCATCGCCCGCACCCTCGGCAACTGCCTCTCGGTCAACAATCTTCGCCGCCTGTCCGATCTGTTGGGCAAGGGCCGGGTGCACGAGATCATGCTGACCGCTCGGCTGATCGAAGCTCCTGAGGCCCTCGCGATCGGACTCGTTTCGGAAGTCGTGGACACGGTCGACACGTTACAAGTCCGCGCCGGCCTCATCGCCGAAAGTATAGCTGCCAACGCCCCGTTGACGATGCGTGCGACCAAGGAGGGCCTGCGTCGGATCGGCGAAGCCTCAAGCGCCATCGACGACCGCGACCTGATCGAGATGTGCTATATGAGCGAGGACTTCAAGGAAGGCATGGAAGCCTTCCTGAGCAAGCGCAAACCCGAGTGGAAGGGGCGATAGCGATAGACCCTGCTACGATCAGCTCGTCGGTCCTTCGAGCCACGCAGCTCCGACAATCGGCCCGCCCGCGCCTTGCTGGACCAGCACCGCGAAAGCGTCGGTGTCGGACTGCTTGACGGAAGCGCTATCTAGACGGAAGGTTTCTGCCTTGCCGGTCCACATACCGACCGCAGAGAAATCCCGCACGACGTTGTAGTACGTCAGCCTTCGCCCGCCGTTCTCACCGCGTTTGATCTCGACGTCGCCCGATTTCTTCACCGCCGCCAGCCAGACGGTGCATCGCTCTGCGGCGGGATGGGTGGGGGAGGCACCTATTTCTATCACGATGGTCGCGTCTTCCGAGCGGATGGCGACAGGCAGATCGATCGGCGCCAGCCGGTCCATCGCGATGATAGCCTTGTCGATCAGCCTGCCGTGCGATCCGACTTCATGGACGCGTCCATTGACGATGACCTGCGGCGTATAGACCTTGCCGTCACCGCGCGTATGAGCGTAGTTCCGCTGCCGCTGAGAGAACTGGGGCGAAGCGAACGTGTCTTTCCAACCCAGATAGTCCCAGTAGTGGACCGGCATCGACAGTGCCAGCACGTCCTGCCGCTCGATATACATTTTGAGGAGCGCATCCGCCGGCGGACACGAGGAACAGCCCTGGCTGGTGAACAGTTCGACCACCGCTCTGATTTTGCTGTCTTCGGCCCGCGCCTGTCCGCCCGCCACGACAAGTAGAGCACAGATGGCGGCGGACAAAGAAATCCACGAGTGGCGATCATTCGGCATCAGGTGACGAACCCTTTCTGCATCCCTGTATCCGGCGGATACCTTCGTCCTCAATATCCAGAATGTCGTCATCAATAGGAAGTCACGAACGGTTTACGGCGTAAATACCGCCTTTACGGCCTGCCAATCGAGCCCGCAAACGAACGCGGGGCCAACTGAAATGGCCCCGCGTATGCGTCGGTTTGCGGGTTTGGACGTTACGCCGCCGCGGCAAGGTTGCGTAGAACGTTGTTCAAGATGCCGCCGTTCTTCACGTACTCGATCTCTTCGAGCGTATCGATCCGGCAAATCAGCGGAATTTCGCCCTTGCGGCCGTCCGCGAAGGTGACCTCCGCAACGGTCTCCTGACGCGGCTTGATGCCGGCAAGCCCGCGGATCGTGATCTGCTCGGCTCCCGTCAGCCCCGCCGATTCGGCAGTGATGCCGTCCGCGAAAACGAACGGCACGATGCCCATGCCGACCAGGTTGGAACGGTGAATTCGCTCGAACGATTGCGTGATCACGGCGCGCACGCCGAGCAGCTTCGTGCCCTTGGCCGCCCAATCGCGCGACGAGCCGTTGCCGTATTCGACCCCGGCGATGACAATCAGCGGCACACTTTCCGCTTGGTAGCGCATCGCGGCGTCATAGATCGTCATCTCCTCGCCGGAAGGCTGGTGGATCGTATAGCCGCCCTCCTTCACGTTGCCGTTTGCATCCGCAACCATCTGGTTCTTGATGCGGATGTTGGCGAACGTGCCGCGCATCATGACTTCGTGGCTGCCGCGGCGCGTCCCGTACTGGTTGAAGTCCTCCGGCCTGATCTGGCGTTCGAGTAGATAGCTGCCGGCCGGGCTGTCCTTCTTGATCGAACCCGCAGGCGAGATGTGGTCGGTGGTGATCTTGTCGCCGAACACTGCGAGAATCCGCGCGTCGATGATGTCTTCGACGGGCTTGGGCGTCATCCCCATGCCGACGAAGTAGGGCGGGTTCTGCACATACGTGCTGCCGCTGTCCCATCCGTAGGTGAGACCGGTCGAAGTCTTGATGCCCTGCCAGTGCTCGTCGCCCTTGAAGACGTCCGAATATTTCTCTTCGAACATCGCCCGCGTCACGTTTTTCAGGATGAATTCCTGGATCTCATGAGACGTCGGCCAGATATCCTTGAGGTAGACGGGCTTGCCGTCGCTGCCCGTGCCGATCGGCTCCGTGGTGAGGTCCTTCTGCACCGATCCGGCCAACGCATAGGCGACGACGAGCGGCGGCGAAGCCAGGTAGTTCGCCTGCACGTCGGGGCTGACGCGGCCCTCGAAGTTGCGGTTGCCCGAGAGCACGGCGGCGGCGACGATGCCGTTTTCGTTGATCGCCTTCGAGATCGGCGCCGGCAGCGGACCGGAGTTCCCGATGCAGGTGGTGCAGCCGAAGCCGACGAGGTTGAACCCGAGTTGATCGAGGAATGGTTGCAAACCGGCCTTGTCGAGATAGGCGGCGACCACCTGGCTTCCCGGCGCCAGCGAGGTCTTCACCCACGGCTTCGTCGAAAGCCCTTTTTCGACGGCATTGCGCGCCAGCAGTCCTGCGGCGATCAGAACGCTTGGGTTGGAGGTATTGGTGCAGCTGGTGATGGCCGCGATCGCCACGTCGCCGTGGCCGATGTCGTAGTCTTTGCCTTCGACAGCTACGCGCTTTTCGAGTTCACCGGGCTTGCGGTACTCGGTTTCGAGCGACGTGGCGAAGCCGCTTTTGATGTCGCAGAGTGCCTGCCGGCCTTCCGGCCGCTTCGGTCCTGCCATCGAGGGCACGACGTCGGAAAGGTCGAGTTGAAGCGTGTCGGTGAAAACTGGTTCCACTTCGCCTTCGCGGAACATGCCCTGCGCCTTGGCGTAGGACTCCACCAGAGCAATCCGCTCCTTGCTCCGCCCCGACATGTTGAGATAGCGCAGCGTTTCCTCGTCGACCGGGAAGAAGCCGCACGTCGCGCCGTATTCAGGCGCCATGTTGGCGATCGTTGCCCGGTCGGCGAGCGTCATGTTGTCGAGGCCGGGCCCGAAGAACTCGACGAACTTGCCGACCACGCCGTGCTTGCGCAGCATCTGCGTGACGGTGAGGACGAGGTCTGTTGCGGTGACGCCTTCGTTGAGCTTGCCGGTAATTCTGAAACCGATCACTTCCGGCAGCAGCATCGATATCGGCTGTCCGAGCATGGCAGCTTCGGCTTCGATGCCGCCGACACCCCAGCCGAGCACGGCCAGCCCGTTGACCATCGTCGTGTGGCTGTCGGTACCGACCAGCGTATCGGGGTAGGCGAGCGTTTCGCCGCCGTCTTCCTTGGTCCACACGGTCTGCGCAAGATATTCGAGGTTGACCTGGTGGCAGATGCCGGTGCCCGGAGGCACGACTCTGAAGTTGTTGAACGCACCCTGACCCCACTTGAGGAAGTTGTAACGCTCCTGGTTGCGCTCGTATTCGTGCGCGACGTTGTGCTCGAGCGCCTTCGGCGTGCCGAATTCGTCGACGATGACCGAATGGTCGATAACCAGATCGACCGGAACCAGTGGGTTGATCTTGGTCGGATCGCCGCCAAGTTGCACCATGCCGTCGCGCATCGCGGCCAGATCGACGACGGCGGGCACGCCGGTGAAGTCCTGCATGAGGACTCGCGCCGGCCGGTAGGCGATCTCGTTTTGCGCCGTCCCCTTGTCGTTGAGCCACGCCGCGACAGCTTCGACATCGGCTTTCTTGACCGTGCGGCCGTCTTCGAAGCGCAACAGGTTCTCAAGAATGACTTTCATCGAGAACGGCAGCTTCGAAATCCCGGCAAGCCCGTTCTTCTCGGCCTCCGGTAGCGAGTAGTAGGTGTAGGTCTTGTCGCCGACCTTCAGAGTCTTGCGGCATTTGAAACTGTCGAGTGATTTATCGTTACCCGTGCTCACGAGCAGGCCTCCTTATCAAGTTATGGAGAGCCGCGCCGCCGGAGCGCCGGCGGAAGAGATGCTGGAAACGCCGAAAAGCCGGCCGCGCGTGCCCGCCTGACGACAGCGTCTCGTTTTTTTGCGCTAGCAACAGTCGTTCTGGCCCCCTTATATAGGCGCGCGGCGGGCGATGCTACTCAACTTGAGAATGCCCGCCGTCTCGCCAGCGGCGACCATTCGCCCCGTCCCACCGGAATTGAACCACGCCCAGGAATTATTTTGCGCCTAACTGCCGATAACCTGAAGATTCGACGCGGCAACCGGCTGGTCATCGACGAACTGTCATTTGCGGCGGTCTCGGGCGAAGCGCTGCTTCTGACCGGCCCGAACGGGGCCGGCAAGACCACCCTGCTTCGCGCCATAGCGGGGTTCTTGCCTCTCGAATCCGGCAATATCGCTCTCGATGGCGGCGATCTGGAGCACGAAATCGGCGAACAGGCCCATTACGTCGGCCACGCCAACGGCATCAAATCGAGCCTGACGGCGGGCGAAAATCTCGAATTCTGGGGTGCCTATCTCGATGCTGCGGCCTCGCGCGCCGCGCGCCGTGACCGCGTCCTCGACGCGCTCGAACGCCTCAAGCTGGCGTCCCTTGAAGATATCCCGGCAGCTTATTTGTCCGCCGGACAGAAGCGCCGGCTGGGTCTTGGACGCCTTCTCGTGGCGGACCGCCCGCTGTGGCTGCTGGATGAGCCGACCGTTTCGCTCGACGCGGCGTCCGTTGCCCTTTTGGCCGGGATCGTCAAGGAGCATCTGGCCGGTGGCGGTCTCGTTCTGGCCGCCACCCACATCCCGCTTGGCCTCTCGGACGCCCGCGAACTCCGTTTGGGCCAGATGGAGGCGGCACGGTGAACCCCTTCGACCCGCGAACACCTCCGTCATCCCGGCGAAAGCCGGGACCCAGCCAAGCTTCCGGGGCACGCGACCGAGTGCTGCTGGGTTCATGCTGCGCCGGCTACGGTCTCTGCGAGCCGGGTGTTGAGCAAAGCAACAACACCGGCTTGCGCATCGCGACAACCTTGGGCCGTGTTGGCGACGTAGGTTTTGCGAGCAGGGGACGCTGTCCATGACCCCGTTCTTGACCCTCCTGCGCCGCGACATCACGCTTGCGCTCCGCGAAGGGGGAGCCATCGGCACCGCGCTCGGTTTCTACCTGATCGTGATCGCATTGCTGCCGCTCGGCCTCGGCCCCGACCTCAATCTCCTTAGCCGCATCGCGCCGGGACTTCTTTGGATCGCGCTATTGCTGTCCGCGCTTCTTTCACTGGGGCGCATGTTCGAAACCGACCACGAGGATGGCTCGCTGGAATTGCTGGCGATCGGCGGGCCGCCGCTCGAGATGGTCGCCGCCGCCAAGGCGCTTGCCCATTGGCTGACGACCGGAATCCCGCTGGCGCTCCTGGCGCCGTTGCTCGGAATCCTCCTGAACCTCGACATCTCGGCTTATGGCGTTCTCATACTGACGATGCTCGTCGGCACGCCTGCCATCAGCTTTCTCGGCGCGATTGGCGCGGCGCTGACGCTGAGAGCCCGTCGCGGCGGGCTGCTGCTGGCACTTTTGATCCTGCCGCTATACGTGCCGACACTGATCTACGGCATCCAGGCGATATCGTCGGCGATGCTCGCCGGACAGTCGTTCTGGCCTCCGTTCCTGATCCTCAGCGCGCTGTCTCTGGGCTCCCTGGTCCTCGGCCCCCTCGCCTCCGCCGCCGCGCTCCGCATTCAGTTGCAATAGCTTGCTTCATGTTTCACGTGAATCTGCAACTTGACGTGCCAAGAGAGCCAACCCAGTGCGCAATTTACATGCGAAATGATGAATCATCCGCCACCGGAGAGACTCGAAAAGTCAAGTAAGTTGAATCCTTTATCCAGGACTCTTTAAGGTTGCAGATGTTCTCGTTGGGTTCTAAAAGTTGGGCACCATCGGAGGTCTAGGCCGATGGTGCCGGAATCCCCGCCAGTTTCTGAGGCTGGCAGCGGGGCGTTCAATGAGAACAACGCCATTTGTAGCGGGTAGGCTAGGGCGGTCAATACCAGCCTCTCTCACAAGAGGGGAAAACCCATGACCACTATCGCCACAGCAACAATTGTTGCTGCAATAGAGAGTCGCACGTGCATTCGTATCGATTATGACCCTGGCGACCGGCTAATTGAGCCCCACGCGTACGGTCGAGGCGAAGATGGCCAACTGTTGCTCAGGGCCTACCAAGTTGCTGGAGCGAGCGCGTCAGGTGAGCACGAGCATTGGAAGCTCTTTCGTGTAGACCGCGTACGCGATATTGAACCTACCGACCAACCTGCCTTCGTGCCACGGCCCGGCTATAAGCATGGCGACAGTGCAATGAAAGGCGGAATCATCGCTGAGCTCTGATCAGTTACTCAAGAATAGCGAAGGCCAGCCTGTCGGCTGGCCTTTTCAATTCGATGAGGCTGAGATGCGGAGAACCGTCGGGTGCCGGATGCCACGGCTCCACACCGGCTTGCCGAGTGTGGACCCATGAAACAGCGTTGGACATCCGCATCCGCCACGTAGAATCGTCATGGCGCGGATGCCGCGAAGCGGTGGGCATCCCAAGCGCCCAATAAAAAAGCCAAATTGCCGCGTTAACCGCAGGCATGCACGCGATTGCGAAATGCCCGCCAAGCCCCTAAAACCCACGGACCATGACCAACCAGTCCATCACCCAGAAGCTTGCCAACCCGACGCGGTTCATGTCGCTGTCGGGCGCTGTACTGCCCTGGCTCGCCGCCTTGGCCGTCGCGGTCATCGCCTTCGGTCTTTATCGCGGCTGGACCGCCCCGCCTGATTACCAGCAGGGCGAAACGATCCGCATCATGTACATCCACGTCCCGGCGGCCTGGCTCGCCATGATGGGCTACGCGCTTGTGGCGTTTTCAAGCTTCGGCCTGCTCGTCTTCCGCCACCCGCTGGCGGACGTGTCGGCCAAGGCCGCAGCCCCGATCGGCGCAGCTTTCACACTGCTCGCCCTGATCACGGGATCGCTGTGGGGCAAGCCGATGTGGGGCACCTATTGGGTCTGGGATGCCCGCCTCACCTCGGTACTGATCTTGTTCTTCCTGTACCTTGGACTGATCGCTCTGCGCTCCTCGATCGAGGAAGAAACGCTGGCCGCCAAGCTGACCGCGGTCCTGGCCCTCGTCGGGGTGATTATCCTCCCCTTCATCAAGATATCGGTGGAAGGCCTTTCGATCCCCTGGCTCGGCCTTGAGATTCCCGCCTGGAATACGCTCCACCAGCCTTCCAGCGTGTTCCGCGCCGACGGACCGAAAATCCATTCTTCACAGCTCTACCCGCTGCTTTATTCGGCGGTGGGCTTCTCGCTTCTTTTCTTCGCGCTCCATATGAAGGGCATGAGGAACGAAATCCTGCGCCGCCGGGTGAAGTCCCTGCGCATCGCCGAAGTCGACCGCGCCCGCGCCGCCGAAGCCGCAGCCCCCGCCGAATAGGCCAGCCCTGCCCCGACTGGCCCCGACTGGCATAGTGCCCGGCTCCGACCGGAAAATAGCCCGGCAAGGAGAAACGACCCGATGGATCTTGGACCACACGCCACATTTATTCTCGCCAGCTACGGCGTGTTTGTGCTGGTACTTGCGGCATTGACGGCCTGGCTCGTCTACGACGGCGCCCAACAGAAGCGGTTGCTCGACGATCTCGAAGCGCGTGGAACAAGGCGCCGTTCGCGCTCTGCCGGCAAGGACATACAGCCATGACGGATACCACCTCCGCTGACCGGCCCCGCCGGCGTTTCGGCTGGGTTGTTGCCCCGCTCATCGTGTTTTCCCTGCTGGCTGCCGCGTTCGCGTTTTCGCTGTCCCACGGCGATCCCTCGAAACTTCCGTCGGCGCTGATCGGCAAGCCGGCACCGCAAACATCATTTGAGGCGCTCGCAGAGCTGCGCGTCGCCGGCCAGCCGGTGCAAGGCTTTACCAGCGGCGACTTATCGGGCGGCGGCGTCAAGGTTGTGAATTTCTGGGCCTCGTGGTGTGCCCCGTGCGTACAGGAGCACCCCCTGCTACTTGCGCTGAAACAGCGCACCGGCGTTCCGATCTACGGCGTCAACTACAAGGACAAGGCCGTCTCGGCGCGGCGCTTCATTGGCCGCTACGGCAATCCTTATGAGAAGGTCGGTGTCGATCCGACAGGACGCGGTGCGATAGAATGGGGCGTTTACGGCATGCCCGAGACGTTCGTGATCGATGGCAACGGCCGCATCGCCTATAAGCACGTCGGCCCGATCTCGGAAAAAAGCCTCGTGCAAGACGTCATCCCGGCCATCGAGAAGGCCCGCGCCGCTTCTTCGAAGTAGCGCACCAATGGCGCCTTAAATCTATCGAACCGTACCCTAAGTTTGTGAACGACCGGGAAGACTCCTGACACTTTGGACCGGCAACATCCCTGACACTATGGCCCACCAATGTTAGCCGGTTTCGGCGCTGAGCGCAGCCGCGCACGTGGCGGAGCGAAGCGGTGAAACCGGCCGTTCAAATCAA
>JAHJSN010000066.1 GCA_018830445.1 Alphaproteobacteria bacterium
GGCCCGTGAGCTCAAAGATGATGCGCAGACGAAGCGTGTTTGAACACCGCGATCGCCGCAGGCGATCCGGGAGCAAGGCGACCCGGCACGAGTGCCGCCCCTGCGGAGGGCCCACGGCCCGTGAGCTCAAAGATGATGCGCTTTGGGTGAATTGCGCCAGACGTGGCGACTTAAAGGGGAATTGCCCCTGAATTGAACGAGCCTGCTTCAGCTCTTCTTCTTCTTGCGTGCCCGGCGATGGCCGCTTGATTCCTCGGTGATCGGCTCGTCGTCGAAGTCGGTTTCATAGCGTTCATAGCGAACGCCGGTGAACAGTACGACTTCGCCGTGCGGTGCGCCAGAGAGTGGATCTGAGACTCGTCCCGGTTTCCGCTCAAGGACTTCACGCTTCTGCGCCAAGTCAATTATTATAGCCATGTCTTCCTCATCCACATTTCAACGCGGGCGCTGCCTCCGAGCGATGTCACAAGTTACAATCCAGCCAGCCGGCTTAATGTCACGTTACCGACGATCCAGCGGTTCAATTTGACTGCTGATTTCCCTTACAATGAGTTAATACGTGATTGGTCGAGTCGTGGCTGTCACACCTGGGACTCACCTACTCAGAAATGAGCCAATCGCCGAGAAAATGGCGGCCCTCGCGATCTTCAACCTCCACCACCCAGAGATCCGGGTCGAAGCTTCGTTCGCGCGCAATCAGTTCGTCGATGACATTGTCGTCGCCTGATGTCTTGAGCGACCAGAAGCGGTCGCTGACTGCATCGGCGATGCCGGCGGCGGCCGGGCCGTACAGAATTGAGGTTCCGTCCAGGCGGTTGATCCGCACGAAGACGCTGCCGCCGTGCTCGTCGCCTCTGCGCACGATAAATGCGGCGGCGCCCGAACCGTTGCAGTTGCGGACGAAGGCCTTGACCCAGAGTTCCGAGTTGATCCGCATTGATTGTGCCGTTCGGGTGATGGTCTTAATGGCCCAACATTCGGCAAGCCGATGTTGGAGCGGATGGCCCAACATTCGGCAAGCCGATGTTGGAGCGGATAGCCCAACTACCGGCAGGCCGATGTTGGAGCGGGCAAATAAGTTCGCAAGATCATCAAGTCCGGCAGCAGCCGTCAACTCCGAACCGGGGCCGCTACGATTAAAACCGCTGCGGCTTAGCGCTGGCTGAGCCTGACCTGCCCGCGGGCTTGCAGGATTGATAGCGTCTGCACCAGTCGTCCTGAAACACGGCCGGTTTCGGGAAGGTTGTGGTCGGTTTCCAAATTGCGGATGGCGCGCTCGGTTTCGGCTGAGTAAGTGCCGTCCACCGGGCCTGGTTCATAGCCAAGCTCTTGCAGAGACCTCTGGACAACCTGCATGACCGCAGCGGCTTGCGACGTGGAAGGCAATCCCGCGTTCGCATTCGAAGCTGCCGCGACCCGCCCGGTGCCGAGCAACAAACGTTGCAGCTGGCTATCGTCGACCGCCGCCGTCAGGGGCAGACCGCTATCGTACTCGAAGGCCATTACGGCGGCTTGCGTCATCAAACTGACGTTTCCGTCGGAAGGTCCGGGGCGGTAACCCAAGGCGGTGAGTTCGCGCTGGACTCCACTCGCCGCCTCGCGAGACTGGGGCCCTGCCGAATTTATGATGACGAGACCATCGCCGCCCGGCTCGCCGGGAGAAGCGACCCGCGCCAGCGAGAGCTGTGCGAGGGGGGCGGGCGCCAGTTCGCGCGTGCCGCCCTGAAACCCCGTCAAGTTGACGGCGAGCGCAAGCGTCAAGACCACGAACAGGGCGGTTGCACCGACCGCGACCGGATTTGTCATCGAAAATTTTGCCCCGCAACTGAGTTTCCGGGGTGGATTATTTGGCACAGGACTTAAGGGCGTATTAATCGGCACTGCCCGCCTGCACGTTTTCGCATCGAACGCGATATGCACGCGCCCAATCGGCGCCGGCAATCAGGACAAATTTAGTCAATTGCAACGACGCCGAAAAACCCCGAGGCAAGCCTGCAGCGGTAAGCTGGTCGACGTCCGGACTTCAATTTTCGGTTCAGCCAATGGGGGAAGACTCGTGCTGGTACGACTGGCCGTCATCATGACACTCGCCGCCTGCCTCGCGCCCGGCGAGACGCTCAATCGCTTCGCGCAACTGGGCTATGACAATGCCCGGACAATCGCGACCGTCTGCGAGCGTCGACGTGAAGAATGCGATTTGATCGCCGAAAAGCTCAAACAGACAGGTGTCCTGATCTCCGGGCACGCGACCCGCGCCGCAGTGGAATTGCGGACCCGAGTTGAGAATTCCGTCAGGCAGATGAGACACATCGGGGTCATGTCGGCACTCGAACGGGGCACACTCCAGCCAGAAGACCTGGAGCCTGACTGGCGCGGCTCCTGAATTCCCGGCCTTCGCGGGATGGTATTGACACGATTCAAAAAGCAACAGTAGCAAGTTAAAGTAGCTATATGCTTGTTGACATCTTTGTAGATTTGCGATCCAAGAGTATTGATGGATCCCGGCGCGTCAGCGTCTTGGAAGATCCCGCCTCGCTCTCCATTCATCTTTGGCATGATTGGCGACCGCAGGCCGGAAAATCTTGAATAGACCACTTATTCACTTCATTGAGCCGCACGATGGATGAGCAGGACATGCCTGGAAATACGCCTGAACCGAATGGACAACTCGACGACGAAATCCAATCTCCGCTCGTTGAGATGACCGCGCGTATCGTTTCGGCATACGTTAGCAACAACAACGTCCAGGCAAGTGAGTTGCCACAACTCATCAGCGATACCCATTCAGCCCTGGCGCAGGCTTCGGGCGATGCAATTCCTGCAAAGCGAGAGGAATTGAAGCCGAAAGTTCCTGTGAAGCGCTCCGTCATGCCGGATCACATCATCTGCCTGGAAGACGGCAAGAAGTTCAAATCTCTCAAACGGCACCTGCGCACGCATTATAATCTAACGCCTGAGGAATATCGCGCAAAGTGGGGACTGCCGCACGATTACCCGATGGTGGCACCGAATTACGCAAAGGCCCGCTCGGACCTCGCCAAGAAGATGGGGCTCGGCACCAAGCGGGACTGACGTCCGCCCGCCTCAAAACCCGGCCGGGGTTTCAGTGCAGTCGATGAATGAATAGTTGTACGGGCGGCCTGATCAACAGGCGCCCGTATTTTTTTGGGCCGGGTCAGCCGCTTTGCTTCGACACGACCCGTATTGACACTCATCGTGGCGACGGCGCGCTGCGCCCCAAGTTATCCCCCCTCCTTCACCGACAACTAACCTCACAAGTGTCAATCGCCGTCATTAACGTATACTTGGCAATCATTGGTGCCGCCCGATGTTAGGTGCCGATCGACTTGTAAGTGCTTAGTTTCTGCGACACCGCGGGAAATAAACATTGGAATTCAGTCATCGAGTAGCGGAGACGAGCAAATGCTGCAAACCGGTATGAATCTTGAGTCGCGACCGTCGAGTGACGCGCGGACCGGCTCCGGAGATGCGCAAGGCAAACCGGCTCCCCGAAAAATGGGCGCACTGGCGGAGTGGAGGATGAAAAACGTCGTCCGGCGACTAGCCATCGAAACTTCGGTCTCGCGGGTGTTCGGCGTACCGGCTCAGGCGCTGCGCAGCGCCACGCGAGGGCGAGCGCACGTGGCGCTTGCCAGGCAAACTGCGATGTATCTCGCCCACGTGGTGTGCGGCCTCAGCCTCACAGAGGTCGGACGCATTTTCGAGCGAGACCGCACGACGGTTTCGCATGCCTGCGCCCTCATCGAAGACCGCCGGGACGAACCCGTCTTCGACCAGTTCCTCGAACTGCTCGAGCGCGTGGCGCGCGAAGAAGTCCGGCGCCGTGTCGGCCATGACGATGCGGTGGCCACACCGCGTGAACTCGTCCGCAGGAACTAGCCGGCGGGCATTGCTCCGGCGTCGCCGGGGAAATCATTCACCCATCCACTGCCGAATTCCAAGCCAGGATCTGGAGGCTGCCATGTCCGCCCGGTCAGCGCGCCAACGCACGTGCGCGCCCCTCAACGTCGCCTCGCCAACGGAACGAGACAACGCAGACGCGCAAATCGCGCTCAGGGCGCTTTCAAGACGCGATGCCATTGCGGTCGAAGCCGATGAAAAGGTCCAGGTCGTACTTGCCGGTTGCTCCTCACCGGAGAAGCGGACCGACATTTCCGACAAGGTCTGGGACCATCTCAAGCAGCGCGGCTGGTGCGTGCCGCTCGAAGCCGAGAAGAGCTGGCGCATCTCGAACGCCGGGCGGATTGCCCTGAAAAGGCTACTGAGCCGGAAGGGGGCACCGCATGAGGCCGCAGTATCGGGGGGAAGATTTGCCAGCGCCTCTTCCCCGCCGCCATCGAATAGCCGGAGAGGCGCTGACGGACTGCCCCGGCAAAACGACAACGAAAGCCCGCTTGCCTGGCTGCGGCAGCGCCGCGACCGGCAAGGCCGCAGCCATATCACCGAGACGCAGTTTTCAGCCGGTGAACATTTGCGGCGCGATTTCACCTACGGCAACCTGAGCCCGAATATCACCTCGAACTGGTCGCCGGTCGCCTTCGGGTCGAAGGGCGCGGCCGCGGTCGACAGGGAGCTTGAGTTGCGCGATGGGCAACTCCGGGCGAGAGAACGATTCCGGGCCGCGATGGCGGCGGTCGGACCTGAGTTTTCCGGAGTGCTCGCCGATGTGTGCTGCTTCCTTCTCGGTCTTGAGGAGATCGAGCGGAAGAACGGTTGGCCGCGGCGAACGGCGAAAATCGTTCTCGGACTGGGACTCAGTGCGCTGGCGCGCTTCTATGGGATGGATGAGAGGCGGTCGTGTTCCGGCTCTGACACTTGATGCGCAAGGGTAAGCCAACCCGGCAAACCGAAACGGTTCCGAGTGCGGGGCCGCCTTCTACTCGAAGTTCCGATATCCGCATGCGAACTCCAGGGCTCGCAATATTGCGAGTCCTGAGCGCTGCAACTTCCAGTATCCAGGACTGATGTGCCGTGCAGCAATTGCGATCCGCGTTGAATTCGCGGAACTTGTCGCAGCATCTATCCAGATCTCGCTTTTCGTGACCAATATGGCCGCGCAGGTGTTCGAATCCGGAAAGTCTTGCTGACGCGCTTGCAGGCATCCAAAATCTAAATAATTATCCGGATGTTCTTGTTGAAACCTTCAGTACAGCCGAAGTTTATACTTTCTAAAAGACACAATGTCGCAACGCAATGACTTGCCAAACAAGTCTATTGCGAATGTATTATTTTGGGCAGAAGATTAGCGACTGAAGCCTCCGGGGGCTTGTCGCCCCGGTCCCGCTTTCCGAAATCGATGAGACTGCACCAGCCAGGACACCGTTGATTGCGGGTTCGCGGGGCAACGGGGGCGCATGCGTGGAAGAAATATCGTCGCTGATGCAGGGCTTTGCCGTCGCCCTGACGCCATTCAATCTTCTCTTGATGGCCATCGGTATCACGCTTGGCGTCATTATCGGAGTTCTTCCCGGCCTTGGCGGAGCCAACGGCGTCGCGATCCTGCTGCCGCTGACGTTCTCCATGTCACCGACCTCGGCGATCATCATGCTGTCCTGCATCTATTGGGGGGCATTGTTCGGAGGTGCGATTACCTCGGTCTTGTTCAACATCCCCGGTGAACCGTGGTCGGTGGCGACGACGTTCGACGGTCATCCGATGGCGCGTCAGGGCCGGGCCGACGAAGCACTGGTGGCAGCCTTCACCTCTTCATTCGTCGGCGCGTTCGTCGCGGTACTGATGATCACGTTCATGGCGCCGATTGTGGCACGGTTCGCGCTGCAATTCGGACCGGCTGAGTTCTTCGCCGTCTTCTTCCTGACGTTCGCGAGTTTCATCGGCATGAGCAAAGGCTCGCCGTTCAAGGTGATTGCCGCGATGTGCCTCGGGTTCGCGCTGGGCGCCGTCGGGCTCGACAAGATGACAGGAACGTTACGGCTGACGTTCGGGCACGACGAACTGCTGTCAGGATTCGATTTCCTGATTGCCGTGATCGGCCTGTTCGGTATCGGCGAAATCCTGACCTCCATCGAGGACGGCCTGAAATTTCAGGGCGCCCACGCCAAAATGCGGCTGTCGTCAGTCCTCACCACCTGGCGCAAACTGTTACCCTATTGGGCAACATCGATCCGCAGCTGCCTGGTCGGCTGCTGGATGGGCATCACGCCTGGCGGTGCAACGCCTGCTTCGTTCATGGCCTACGGCCTCGCCAAGCGCTTTTCGCCGAACGGAAAGAATTTCGGCAAGGGCGAAATCGAAGGCGTCATTGCCCCCGAGACGGCAGCACACGCTGCCGGCACAAGTGCGCTTCTGCCGATGATAACGCTCGGCATACCCGGTTCTCCGACGGCCGCCGTGCTGCTTGGAGGGCTGATGATCTGGGGATTGCAGCCCGGCCCGATGCTGTTCGTCGAACAAAAGGAATTCGTGTGGGGCCTGATCGCCTCGATGTACCTGGGCAACATCGCCGGGCTGATCATCGTCCTCACCTGCGTGCCGCTGTTCGCTTCGATCCTCAGGATCCCGTTCGCCATCATCGCGCCGGTCATCCTGGTGGTCTGCGCAATCGGTGCCTACACGGTCCATAACTCGATGTTCGACGTGTGGATGATGCTGGTGTTCGGCATCATCGGCTACATCTTCAACAAGCTCGAATATCCGCTGGCTCCCCTGGTGCTCGCCATCGTGCTCGGCGACAAGGCCGAAGAGGGATTCCGCCAGGCGCTGCTCAGCAGCCAGGGCGATCTTTCGATCTTCTTCTCCAACTGGCTGGTCGGCTCGATCATGGGGCTCGGCATCGTGCTTCTGACATGGCCACTCATCTCGGGGCTATTTGCAATGCTGACGCGCCGCAACGCAACGAAGCTCGCGGACAGCGGGGCTGCCGGAGAATGAACAAGCTTGGCCGGGGCAAACGACACTGCGGCGGCCCGGCCTCGACAACACCGCAAGTCGGCCGCGGGACTGCATCCCGTTTTCGGAGGAAATTGGGCATGAACATGCTCGCTGTTATCAAATCAAATTCGCTTGTGATCGGCGCACTCACCGCCGCAGTCACCGCGACGGCCGCGCTTTCAGCTCCCGCTCAGGCCTGGGAACCAACCAAGCCGGTAACGTTCATCGTTCCCGCCGGTACCGGCGGCGGCGCCGACCAGATGGCCCGCTTCATCCAGGGCGTCATCGCCAAGAACAACCTGATGGCTCAGCCGCTCGTCGTCGTCAACAAGGGCGGCGGCGCTGGCGCCGAAGGCTTCCTTGAAGTCAAGAAGGGCAAGGGCGAACCGCATACCCTGGTGATCACGCTCTCCAACGTCTTCACTACGCCGCTCGGCACAGGCATTCCGTTCAACTGGACGGAGTTGACGCCGGTATCGATGCTGGCCCTCGACCAGTTCGTGCTGTGGGTCAACGCGTCGTCGCCCTACAAGACGGCCGCCGAGTACATCGAAGCGGTCAAGGCGGGCGACGAAAAGACATTCAAGATGGGCGGCACGGGCTCGAAACAGGAAGACCAGATCATCACGGTCGCGCTGCAACGCACCACGACGCCGAAACACTTCACCTACCTGCCCTACCAAGGCGGCGGCGCAGTGGCCACCCAGCTGGTCGGCGGCCACATCACCTCGTCGGTCAACAACCCGATCGAGGCGGTTTCGCACTGGAAAGCCGGAACGCTTCGCCCGCTTTGCATCTTCGACGCCGAGCGCTCGGCCTACACCCAGAAGATAACCGCCGACATGGCGTGGTCCGACATACCGACCTGCAAGGAATCCGGCGTCGACGTGCAGTACCAGATGCTGCGCGGCATCTTCACATCACCGGAAGCTACGCCCGAGCAAGTCGCCTACTACGTCGACCTGTTCGCCAAGGTGATGGCAACCGACGACTGGAAGGGTTTCATGCAGAACGGAGCCTTCAACCAAAAGACAATGTCCGGCGATGACTTCAGGTCATGGCTGACAGCGACGGAAGATACCCACCGCACGCTCATGAGCGAAGCAGGTTTCCTGGCCAAGAAGGCAACGAACTGATGAAAGAGGAGGTGGCTGTCCTCCCAGCCACCTCCGACGTCGTCAGTTGGAAGTCTCCGACGCGCTAACAATCGGAATCCGGTAGATATTGCGATGCACGAACACGAACCCGCCAGCGATGCCACCGTTGTCTCGGTGCGCGCCATGGACATTGCGACGGCACTGGCGCTGATGGCGCTGGCCATTATCGTCATGCTGGAATGCGTCGAGATCGGGTTTGGCTGGAGCGAAGCGGAAGGGCCACAAGCCGGCTTCTTTCCGTTCATCGTTTGCGCGGCCCTCGCGTTCGCCAGCCTGATCAACGCCTTGCAGGCCGCGCTGTTTCCCACCGAGGATCAGCATGGCGACTTCGTTTCGATTCCCGGGCTTGGCAGAGTCGCGCTGGTGGTCGCACCGCTTGCCGCTTACATCTTCGCAATCGGCTATGTCGGCATCTATGTCGCTTCGGCACTCTTCATCGCCATCTTCATGATGGCGTTCGGCAAGATCCCGCTCGTCAAATCTCTCGCGGTCGGCGTCGGCGTTCCGCTGGCGCTGTTCTTCATGTTCGAGCGATGGTTCCTTGTGCCGCTTCCCAAAGGGCCGCTCGAAGCGATGCTCGGCTACTGAGCCGGCAGCGATACGTACGGTTTAATTCCTTGCCATGACTCGCCGGCAGCACCTGCTCCAGCTGCCGCTGGCGGACTGCGTCCTGTCCCGGAGCCAAAAGGCCTGCTGCAATGATCGAGTACATCGCCTTCGACCCGGCTCAGTCGTTCCTGAACGCCGTCAACGAGTTCCAGCATGCCTGGTCACCGGAGTGGTGGCGAGCGAATTTCGACGCGCTCATCAAGGTGTTCATCATCGACATCACGCTGGCGGGCGACAACGCGATCGTGGTGGGCATGGCGGCTTCCCAGGTTGCACCCTCGCAGCGCAGCCGCGTGATCTTCTGGGGCATCGCCGCGGCGGTCATCCTGCGAATCCTGTTCGCGGGCGTAACGCAGCAGCTACTTGCCATTGTCGGGCTTACGCTGGCCGGCGGATTTCTGCTGATGTGGGTGTGCTGGAAGATGTACCGGCAGATCATTGACGGCGCCCACGAAGCATCTCCGTCGGCTGTCGGCGCCGGCGTCGCAAGCGACACTCAAAAAGCCTATCAGGTCGGTTTCGGGATGGCAGTCTGGCAGATCATCGTGGCCGACGTATCGATGTCGCTCGATAACGTGCTCGCGGTTGCCGGTGCAGCAGGCGAGAGCAAGCTGGTCCTGGTGATCGGCCTGACGCTGGCGATCGTGTTGATGGCGGTTGCATCGCACTTCATCGCGGGCCTGCTGGCCAAGCACCCATGGATCTCGTGGGTCGGCCTCATCATCATCGTCTGGGTCGCATTCGACATGATCTACCGCGGTTCCCACGAAGTGACCTGCCAGGCGTTCCAGCTCGGGTGTTCGGAAGACCTCTATCAGGCGGTGCTGCATCGACTCGGGCTTTAGGGCGACCAAGCATCACGCAGAGCGCGCGGTCTGGGCGTCAGACTGGATGCGTTCGACCATCGAGTTGAAGCCGTTCGAGCGCTGAGGGGTGAGGTGATCGTTCAGCCCCAGTTCTCTGAAAATCTGGCGCGCATCGATGGCCAGGATCTCCTCTGGGGTGCGGTCCTGGTAGATTGCCAGGAGGATCGCAACGAGGCCGCGCACGATCAGGGCGTCGCTGTCGCCTTCGAAATGCAGCCGGCCTGTCTCATTGCGCGTATCGAGCCACACCTGGCTGACGCAGCCGCGCACCTTGTTTTCATCGGTGCGCATTGATTCGGGTAGATCGGGCAGCTTCCTGCCGAGTTCGATGACGTAGCGGTACTTGTCCTCCCAATCGTCGAGGAAGGCGAAGTCGTCGCGGATTTCTGCGATGTCCATTTGGGTGAGACGGCCTGTTCGTTTGAGTGGTTGAAAACCATAACTAGTGTTCCGACTCTGACATATGGTTCCCTGCCGGGAACCTGAATGTCAGCCCGGAACACTAGGCAACCTTTTGATTGTGTTCTGGATTCACAAACATTTGACGACCTCCACCCGGGAATCAAATGTTTGATCCAGAAC
>JAHJSN010000067.1 GCA_018830445.1 Alphaproteobacteria bacterium
ATTTGATTCCCGGGTGGAGGTCGTCAAATGTTTGTGAATCCAGAACACAATCAAAAGGTTGCCTAGTCTTCTGGGCTGAGTGTTCCGGGCTGACATTCAGGTTCCCGGCAGGGAACCATATGTCAGAGTCGGAACACTAGCTATGAACGTTCAGAATGTTGTCCATTCGGTCCGGGCCGGAAAAGCGGGTGTTGCGACAGCGCGGCCCGGCCAATGTATCGATCGTGCTGGCCGCCAGCCCATCCTTGCGGAAATTCGCGGCGATCTCGTTGTCGGACGAGATGACGAACTCGAACTCATAGTGGAGCGGAACGCTGCCGCTTGAGCCAGTTCCGCCGTGCAGCACCCCAGCGCTCCGCCCCAGCAAAAAATATAAATGTAATCAGTAACTTGGAGAAATGGCCAAGCATGCACTACTCCAGCTTCCTGTCGTGGTGGAGTTCGCACGCTCGGATATCAAATCTGCGAACTCGCGGCCTCGATAAGGTATTTGCCGTAGTCCGACTTGCCTAGCGCAGCACCGAGGGATTCGAGAGCCGCCTGGTCGATGAAGCCCATGCGGAAGGCGATCTCTTCGGGACACGAAATGCGGTAGCCCTGCCGCTTCTGCAAGGCGGCGACGAAGTCGCTTGCTTCGTTGAGAGCATCGGGCGTGCCGGTGTCGAGCCAGGCAAAGCCGCGGCCCATCTGTTCGACGAACAGTTCGCCGCGCGCCATGTAGGCGGCGTTCACGTCGGTGATTTCGAGTTCACCGCGTGGGGATGGTTTCAAGTTGGCGGCAATCTCGACCACATCGGGATCGTAGAAGTAGAGACCGGTGACGGCCAATCGCGATTTTGGTTTTGCCGGTTTTTCCTCGATCGACAGCGCGCGGCCGTCCTGATCGAGTTCGACAACACCGTAACGTTCCGGGTCGGTGACGTGATAGGCGAAGACGCTGGCGCCGGTGGTGCGCTGGCGCGCGCGCGTAAGCAGTTCCACCAGCCCGTGGCCATAGAACACGTTGTCGCCGAGGATGAGGCAGGAGTTTTGACCCGAAACGAAATCGGCGCCGATGTGGTAGGCCTGGGCGAGGCCTTCGGGGCGCGGTTGTTGGGCGTAGGTGAATTCAAGGCCCCATTGGTTGCCGTCGCCAAGCAGGCGCTGGAAGTTCGGCATGTCGGTCGGCGTCGAAATGATCATGATCTGACGGATGCCTGCCAGCATCAGCGTGGTCAGAGGGTAATAGATCATCGGCTTGTCGTAGATCGGCAGCAGCTGCTTCGACGTGACGAGCGTCATCGGGTGCAGCCGGGTGCCGGAACCGCCGGCGAGGATAATGCCTTTCATGTGATCTCCCGTTTCTCCCGCGATAGGATAAGGTCAGCTCAGGTCTTGTTCGAGCCGGTGCCGAGGCGCCGGCCCGCGTAGGTCTTTGCACGGATCGGCCGCCACCAGTCTTCGTCTCCAGGACACCCGCGTATCGTTTCTTCAAGGCCTTCTTCGAGCCTGCGCGAAGGTGTCCACCCGGTTTCAGCTTCGATCTTCGAGCAGTCGACCGCGTAGCGGCGGTCGTGACCCGGACGGTCGGTTGCGAATGTAATGAGGCTGCGATACGGCGAACCGCCGAGGCGCGCAAAGAGGGCATCGAGGCCGTCGATGATCGCGCCCTTGATGACGCGCCCAAGTTTAACTTGGGCGCAGGGGGGGAACTGGTCGTGCAGGCCGCACAGAACTCCGCGGGCGGCGGAGAAGGAGTGATTGTCCTGCACCAACATCATCGACAAACCGGAGTCGTTAAATTTCTTCCGATCTTAGGTTTCGGAAAAAAAACCGCGGTAATCCCCGTTCTTCACCGGCTTGATCTCGACGACGTCCGGCAGACGCAGCGGGGGAAACAGCATGTGAAACTTTCCACGACGCAATGGGAACTCATAGGATGCCCAAGCACGCCGGGCCCGACCATATTCGACTCGATCGTCGATTGCGGCGCCGCGAAGTCCAACGTCGTCTCACCGCTCGTATCCGCATGTCGGGATAAATGCAAGTTTCACAACGCCGTCGCTGTACACTTGTTTTATTAAGGCCCTGGAGCCTCCACAGGTGGATGCGCAGCGATGTGCGCCGCAGACCATTACGCACTGCCGGGGCGCATTCGGCCGCAATGCAGTCCTGGAGTGCGCTTCAAAGCGAAACACGCAACACTCCAAATGCGCTCGACTTTTACGTCGACGCTCCATTCGCCGAGGCTACCTTTATGGCCGCAAATGCCTCTTGGTCCACGTCTTTGGCGACCTTGCCGCCAGCTGATTTCTCAAGCCGCGACTGAGCTTCAGCAACCCCACGAAGCGAGCGAATCTTTTCCAGGGTCCGCTCCTGTTCGCTGTCCCCCATGGAGGAATTCATTTTGCGCTTCAGCACAGTAAGAGCTTCGGGAACATACACCTCGTTGGCTGTCAATCGGCGGGCAAGTGCGATAGAACGACTGCGTAGCGCGCCCGCCGGTTCGACGCTGACCCGAACCAGATCGCGACCTGGAAGGCGCAGCTTCATGGCGTGGCATGCGATGTGTTCGGCTACGACCTTTGCCGCTCAATTCCAAAGCAATGAATTGGCAACTGCTCCCGTGCGACTGCGCGCGCTTGCAGCAAACGCAAAGCGATCCAATGAGTTTCGGGCCAGCATTCCCAGGCAATCTTAATTCTGCTCTCACGACACATGTGCACGGAAGACGCAGATGACCTATCATTTTATTGACCGCATGCATTACTTGAGAGTTGGCAAGTTTGAGAAGTGTAACGATTATGAGGCACTGCCCCGTATTATTGTTGCCATCGGTGTAACATTTCCGTGTGGACTTTCTGATGACTTGCGATAATCTTCCGGCACTCTTCAAAGGTAAAAAAAAATCACCGGGGAGACGACCGACGGTGCCTAACATTTCTCTTCCAATCGGCTCAGGAACTTTGGCGAAAAGCCTGATAAGCGCGTCCTGGAGACGTTGCGCCCATCAGTACGGGTTCGATCGGGATTTTACGCACAGTGTCGAGATGGCCGAACCCGGACAGATCACCGAACTGCGCGACTCCCTGGAGGACGTATTTGCCACCTCCACCGGCATCGTCGATCGGGTGCGCAACATCGCCAAGGATGTCGGCTACGTCATTTTGATCAGCAATGCGAACGGTGTCGTCGTCGAGAGCTTTGCCGATTCCCCGCTTGGCGAGGAAATCGCAGGTAAAGGCCTGCGAGCCGGCTCCATATGGGGAGAGGCGGTCGCCGGAACCAATGGGATCGGCACCTCCATCATTTCCCGCCAGCCTTTGACGGTTCACGGCGACGCGCATTACAATACGAACTTCCGCTCGTTCACCTGCTCTGCCGCACCAATTTTCGGACCCGACGGAAAGGTTGTCGCGGCCATAGACCTGTCCGGCCGGGCATCGCCCGCGTCGTCTGAAGAATACCATTTCGCCGAATACTTCGTGCGTGAGGCCGCCGAGCAGATCAGCATGCTTCTGTTCAGGCGCCAGCACCAGGGCGATTGCCTCGTCGCGCTTTCCGGCGAGCCCGACCCGATGCCGATGTCCTGCAAGGCCTTGATCGCCGCCAACGAGGAGGGCCAGATTCTCGGTGCGACCCCGGCCGCTTACGCGATATTGAGCGTTCCGCAACTGAGTGATCTGGGCAGCAAGTCGATCCACGATCTCTGGAACATCTCGCTGGAAGAATTGAAACCGCTGAGCGCCCACAACGTTCCGGTGCAGACGCGCGATGGCGCCACCGCCTATGCAACCGCCTTCCTGCCGAAACTGAAGAAGTCCTCAACAGCGAGCAGAATGGCGCGCGCCGCAGCGCCGGTTGTGATCGCCCGTTCCGGAAGCGGCGAACGCCCGCTCGACCGTGTCGCCTGCAACGATCCCGACCTGAAGGATATCGTCAATCTGTGCCGGCGCATCGCCAACAAGGATTTGCCGATCCTTCTCCTGGGGGAGACCGGCGTCGGCAAGGACACCCTCGCCCGCGCAATCCACGACGAGAGCGAACGGTGCCTCCGGCCCTACGTTGCCGTCAACTGCGCCGCCATTCCCGCAACGCTTTTGGCCAGCGAGTTGTTCGGTTATTCCGCCGGCAGCTTCACCGGGGCTTCCCGCAACGGTCGCGTCGGCAAGATCCAGGCGGCGGCCACCGGTACGTTGTTCCTGGACGAGATCGGCGACATGCCGCTCGACCTGCAGGCACACCTTTTGCGCGTGCTTGAAGAGCGCACTGTCACCCCGCTCGGCAGCACCGAGTCGATTCCCGTCGACCTCAAGGTGATATGCGCAACCCACCAGGAACTTCCCCAGCTGGTCGAGCAGGGCAAGTTCCGCCGCGATCTCTATTTCCGCATCAAGGGAGTGCAGATCACTATTCCGAGCCTGCGCGAGCGCGCCGACATCGGCGAACTTGCCAATGCCATTGCCCGCGAGGAAGTCGATTTTGCCGGCCAGGCCGTCATACCCTTTACCGAAAACGTCATCGACGTATTCGAACGCTATTCATGGCCGGGCAACATTCGCGAATTGCGCAGCGTGATCCGCTTGATGCTTTCGATCCATCCCGACGAGGAGATCAAGGTCGATCAGCTGCCCGAGGAAATCGTCCGGCAATCACGCTCCACGCCGCGCTACCTCACGGCCGATAGGGGCGACTCACGGCTTGGAGGCCTGTTCTCCGAAAGGTCGGCTGCGACCCTGAGCGAAGCCAACGAGGCCGCCGAGGAGCGTTTGATCATCGAAACGCTGAGCAATCAGAAATGGAACGTGACGCGGGCGGCTCAGCAACTTGGTATCTCGCGGGCCACCTTGCACCGCAAGATCCGCAAATATGGAATAGTCTCGCCGAACAATCAGGACTGAGACGGTGCCCGCGCCCCCAATTCTTTGCTTAGGAAAGCCGCGAGACTACGGGCGAAACTGTGCGGTTCCCCGGCTTGGCCTCCCGCCAGTTCTGCAATCGTGACATGCGCGGAAGGATTGATGCGCCTCTCGCTTCCCCAGGCCGCGAAGAATTCGTTCGCCGCCGTCAGTGCTGCGTCGAGCTCTCCGCCGAGAAGCACGGCTGCGTGGGCGAGAACCGCCGTCTCCTGCGGTTCGGCATCGTGCAACGCCTTGATTGCCTTCCAACGCTGCGCCGTGCCGGCAAGTTTTCTCCCGCCGACCACGAGATTGTAGGCGCCATCGCAGAATGCGCCATCGACCGAAGACGTGTAGGCGACAATGCCGAACTCGCGCTTCAGAAACCCGATGAGAGGGGCCGTCAAGCGCTCGTAGGCCGCCTTGATGTTCCGGTCCGTGCCCGAGAGAACGAAGCCCAGCGAGATATTGAGCACACCGTCGAACTGAGGGGTTACGTCGCCACCGGTTGCGCGGTCATGGACCGGCCAGCCTGCGGCCGCGCAGCGCCGCGCGGCTTCGGCGACTCCATCCCTGCGCGACATGCCCGACGGCAGAATGATGGCCCGTTCGGTCTGCCAGATTGCAGCCAGGACAACTTGCTCATCCCGAACTTCCGCAGGATTTGCCAGGCCATCGAGCATCGCCCGCTCCATCGCGAGCGCATCGCCAAACGCAACAACACCGGGGATCACTATGCCCCCGGTGTCCGCTTGTTCAGGCGTCGCGCCAGGCAAGGACATCGTCCTAGCCAAGCTGCTCGATCGCCATACACAGGTCGGTGAGGAACTGCCCGGCCGGAGCACCGTTAACGGCCCTGTGGTCGAAGGTAAGCGACAGTCCCATGATGCTGCGCACGGCGATCTCACCGTTGTGCAGCCACGGTCTTGGCGCGGTTTCGCCGACGCCGAGAATGGCCAGCTGCGGCGCATTTAGGATCGGCGTGAAGAACCTCACCCGCGACAGGCCAAGGTTCGTAATCGTGAACGTGCCGCCCATCATCTCGGTAACGGAGAGCTTGTTGGTGCGGGCTCGCTCGACCACGTCGCGGCGCGCGGTGATGCGTTCCTCGATCGTCATCGCGCCGGCATTTAGAATCGCCGGTGCGACAAGTAGATCCCCCGGCAGCGCCACCGCGACACCGAGATTGATCGCCTTCGAAAGCTTGATTTCCTTGTCGACCAGCGTGCCGTTGATACCGGGATGACGGGACAGCATCTCCACGACGACATCGATGAGGATGTCCTCGACCGACGCTTTCAATCCCTGTTCCTTGAGCCGGTCCTTGAGTGCCACGAGCCCGGTGGCATCGCACTCAGCATGGTGTGTCAGCTGGGCGGTCGTCGAGAGGCTTTCGAGCATCTTTCCGGCAATCATGCCGCGCATGCCCGAAAGCCTCACAATCTGGTCGCCCTCCCCTGCACCGTTTTCCGGGGTCTGAGTCATAATCCTCTTTCGTTTGCTGCAGTCTTGTTAAGCGATGGAGCCGATTTCGGCGCCCTTCGCGACGACGGCTTCCGCAGGCTGGCTGATCGAAATCTTGCCCGCGGCGGGTGCGCGCACTTCATGCTGCACCTTTTCAACCATGATCTCCGCAATCAGCTGCCCTTTGCTGACCGAAGCGCCATCCGATATCAGCCAGCTGGTGATGACAGCCTCCGAGTCCTCTTCCCACAGATTGGTTGGAATTGTTACAGCCACCGCCATGTGCGCGCCCTTTTCAAGTTTTCGTATGCTACTAGGATTTTGTCCGGGTTCGGCAGCGCGAACTGCTCCATCGGACGCGTGAACGGGATCGGGATGTCCGGATAAGCCACGCGCTGCGGCGAGGCTTTCAGAACCGAAACGTCCCTCTCGGCGATCGTTGCGATGATCTCGCCGGTGACCCCGTAGCTCTTGTAGTCTTCGTCGACGACGATCAGCCGTCCGGTCTTTGCGACCGAGTTGAAGACCGTATCGCGGTCGAGCGGCACCAGCGTTCTGAGGTCGATGACTTCGGCGCTGACGCCTTGCGCCGCCAGTTTATCGGCAGCCTTGAGGCTGTGATGCACGCCCATGCCGACGCCGACGATCGTCACGTCGGTGCCCTTGCGCACGACGGCGGCCTTTCCGAACGGAATTTCGTAGGCTTCTTCTGGCACGTGCACGGTCGCCCCCGGCTCGGTGCCGAGCCAGCCCATTCCCTGCAGGCCCTTGTGGAACATGTAGATGACCGGGTTGTCGTCGCGGATGGCTGTGGTCATCAGTCCCTTCGCGTCGTAGGCGTTGCTCGGCGTCACGACTTTCATGCCGGGCAGGTGTGCGAATGTGCCGTAAAGGCACTGCGAGTGTTGTCCGGCGTCGCTATAGCCGCCTCCGGTCGAAGTCATCAGCACCATCGGCACCTTGACGTTGCCGCCGGAGAAGTAGGCGTTCTTGGCAGCGCAGTTATAGATCGCATCGAAGCACACGCCGAAGAAGTCGACGAACATCAACTCGACGACCGGCCTCATGCCATCGGAAGCGGCGCCGACCGCAGCTCCCATGAAAGCGGTTTCCGAAATCGGTGTATCGCGGATACGCTCTGACCCGAACTCCTCGAGAAGTCCGCGCGTGTTGCCGAAAACGCCGCCGAGCTTGGCGATGTCTTCGCCCATCACGAAGACCGACGGATCGGTGCGCATCTCCAGCGCGATAGCTTCTGCCATTGCTCGTGCAATCGTCAGTCGGCGCTCGTTTGCGGCGACTGTCGCTACTTGCTCATTCATAACGAGTGATCTCCCTAGGAAACTTTCTTTTCAGCGCTGGTAATCAGCCGGCGAGCGCTCAAACGAACACTTTTTCCATGGCCTCTTCCGCAGCGGGATATTCGCTGTCGCGCGCAAACTGGACGGCGTCGTCGACGAGCTTTCGGCACTCCGCCTTGATTTGCTCGTCCTGCTCGTCGGTGAGACCTTCTTCGGAACCCAACCGGGCACGCATGACGTTGATCGGGTCTTTCGCCCGCAGACCGTCGAGTTCGCCAGCCGGACGGTAGCCTTCGGCATCGCCCATGAAGTGCCCTGCAAGCCGGTAGGTCTCGATTTCGATGAGGCTGGGGCCACCGCCGTTGCGCGCCCGCTCGATGGCTTCGCCGGCAACCCGGAAGATTTCGTAGGTGTCGTTGTCGCGGACTTGATAGCCCGGTATGCCGTAGGCCTGGGCACGGACAGAGTTGTCCGGGACGGCAGTGGATTCGGACTTGGCGACCGAGATGCCCCACTGGTTGTCTTCGATGATGCAGATGAATGGCAGCTTCCACACCGCGGCGAGGTTCATCGCCTCGTGGAACGCCCCCTGGTTTACCGCGCCCTCACCTATGAACGCGACCGCGACGCCTTCCTTGCCTTGCATCTTGCGCGACAGCGCGGCTCCCACGGCCGGTCCCATACCTTGGCCGATGATGCCCGAGCACGCGAAATTCACGTCGGCGTCAAAGATGTGCATGTGACCGCCGCGGCCACCGCTGAGGCCGGTCTTCTTGCCGAAGATTTCGGCGACCATCTTGTTGAGGTTGACCCCCTTGGCGATCGCAACGTGATGCGGGCGGTGGGTGGACGTTACAACGTCGGCGGGCTTCAGATGCGCACAGACGCCGACGGCACAAGGCTCCTGCCCATTCGAAAGGTGCATTTCTCCCGGAATTGGGCCGTTAGCCATGTTGAAGACCGGCTTTTTTCCTTCGAGGTAGATCTGCTCGATGACTTCTTCGTGGAAGCGGCTGACCAGCATATTGCGGTACATCCAGAACTTCTGTTCTCGTGTCGGCGTCAAGAGTTCCTCCCAGTTTTTTGTATTCGCTTTGGTCTTGCTCCACGCTTGCAGCGTCGGCGGAGCCAAGATGTTAATCGTCTCTTAAGCATGAGCCGTGCCACTTGGATACCCCGATTGGCGGCGTCAAACCAAGGGGCTATGCGATCTGGCGCTGCCCCATCAACCGTAGCATTGCAACAAGCGTTTCACCACGGCGACACCTGATGCAGATGCAGGCTGAACTCTGTTCCGGACAAGTCGGCTCTAATCGCTGTTTAGTCCGATCTGGAAGCTGTGGCGCTTGCCGCCTTGCGGCGGAAGTCTGATCGGACTGGGGCGCTTCCGGAATACAGACAAGCGCTGGCGCCTTTATCGCCTGCGCGACCAAAAAGCAGCTTGGCGCAAAAAAAAGGCGCGCGAACTCGGCTGTCCCGCGCTCTCCGGCCGGTATTGCCGGAATCCTCGGAATAGAGCGCACCATCTGCGGTGTCGTGCGCATCCCCGGCTTGGCCAAACCGCCGAGGCGTGCGCCGGTCGCAAACCTGGGCGGTGTCATTAGTGTTCTGGATCAAACATTTGATTCCCGGGTGGAGGTCGTCAAATGTTTGTGAATCCAGAACACAATCAAAAGGTTGCCTAATGTTCCGGGCTGACATTCAGGTTCCCGGCAGGGAACCATATGTCAGAGTCGGAACATTAGTGTTCTGGATCAAACATTTGATTCCCGGGTGGAGGTCGTCAAATGTTTGTGAATCCGGAACGCAATCAAAAGGTTGCCTAATGTTCCGGGCTGACATTCAGGTTCCCGGCAGGGAACCATATGTCAGAGTCGGAACATTAGGTGTATGTTGGCGCAGCAGTCGCCGGATGCCGGCGTCAAGGTTTCGAATAGTTTGGCGTCGTTGCCTCCGGCGGTTGCGACCAAAGCGCCGAACCCTGTCGGGTCGCACCCTGACACCATCGTCAGGCATGCATTGGTGAATCTGTGATGTCGTACGTGCAGCAACGCGGGCGCCGATGCGAAACGTTCCGAAAGTCGAATCCAGTAACGCCTAGTGGTGCGCACCTGCGCGCTGGAACCGCGCCGCTGTAAAACGGCGGCCGCCATTTCAGTAGCAGTCATGATACAGATGTTGCAGCTCGGGCGTACCAGCAGCGGTACTGCTGACATGGGAATTGAGCACCGCTCTGGCGCTCGAAGTTGGTCAATGTGGCTGGGGTGTCACGCTCCAAATGATTCGAATTCCCTGCCGCCTGGGCGAACTGGATGCCCGCCACCCACTCCCGGCGCGGCGAACCGCACGTCCCGTCAGGCTCCGCTGCGGAAAAGGTCGCCTGTGCGCTTGAGGCGCAAAGGTCAGCGCGGATTGGAATTCCCATCTCGCGCGTCTGCCGCTTCGATTGGCATAAGCGTTGCGTTAATAAACTGTAAAGCGACTCTGCCTAATCCGGCGGAGCGCTCTCGCAGACCTGAAGAACGCCCAAAAAAGATTGGTCGGAAATCGCCGGCCTGAATTGGAGGAGATGCCTATGCTGTACGATCTCAGTGCGGTGAAACGCCAGTTTCGGGAAACGGTCCCGATCGCCGATTTCAAGCTCACCCGCCGTGGACTTTTGGCTTCCACGGCATTCGTTGCCCTGGCGACCGCAACCGCTGTTGGCCCGACTGGCGCCTGGGCAGCCGCCGGAGTGTCCGCCGATCAGCGGCTGACCCTGATCCGCATGGCCCGCGATATCTACCCGCACGAGGATTTCCTCCCCGATGGGCCCTACGTGACGGTCGTCGACGCGATTCTCAAGGAAGCCGAAGGCAACGACGAAACGCGCAAGCTCATTCTCGACGGTCTCGCCGATCTGGAAGCCCGCGCTCAGAAGATCCACGGCAAGAGCTACGTTGCTGTCGCCGACGCCAACATGCGCGAGGGCCTCCTGCGCTCGATCGAACTCGGCGGATTCTTCCAAAAGGTTCGCGGCGGACTCCTGTTCGGCCTCTACAACAACAAGGATCTTTATCCGAAGTTCGATTACGACGGTTCCTCCTGGGAAAAGGGCGGATTCATGGACAGCTTCGACAAGATCGACTGGCTCTAAGGCCCAGGGAGGAAAAAACAAATGGCAGCTAAAATTGACCTCAATGACGACAGCGTCGTCGTAATCGTCGGTTCGGGCGCAGGCGGCGGTACCGTAGCGAACGAATTGGCCCAGAAGGGCATCAAGTCCGTCATCCTCGAGGCCGGCAAGGTGCTGAGCCTGGATGATATCGAGAATGACGAGTGGGCGATGTTCTCCAAGATTTCCTGGCTGGACAAGCGCTACTCGAAGGGAAGCTGGCATGGCGCGGTGAACCACCCCAACCTGCCCGCCTGGATCGTCAAGGGACTCGGCGGCTCGACCGTGCACTGGGCCGGTGTGTCGCTGCGTTATCAGCCGCACGAATTCAAGATGAAGTCGACGACGGGAGGTATCCCAGGCGCCAACGTTGCCGACTGGCCGATTTCCTATGATGAGTTGGCCCCCTGGTACGACAAGGCCGAACTGAAGATGGGAACGACCGGTGCGGTCACCGGTATGGACCACCTGCCCTGGAGCGCGGACTTCAAGGTGCTTGCCGAAGGCGCGCGCCGCATCGGCTACTCGAAGCTCACCGCAGGGCCGATGTCGATCAATTCCACCGAGCGTGACGGCCGCCCTGCCTGCCAGCAGATCGGCTTCTGCATGCAGGGTTGTAAGATCGGCGCCAAGTGGTCGACGCTCTACACCGAGTTGCCTCGCGCGGTCGACACCGGCAATTGCGAGATCCGCACCGACTGCATGGTGCTCAGGGTCGAGCACGATAAGTCGGGCAAGGTCACCGGCGTTGTATACGCCGACAAGGACGGCAACCAGCACAAGCAGAAGGCCCGCGTTGTTTGCGTGGCCGGCAACTCGATCGAGTCGCCTCGCCTCCTGCTCAACTCCGAATCGAACATGTTCAAGGATGGCCTGGCCAACTCCTCCGGACAGGTTGGCCGGAACTACATGACCCACATGACCGGCGGGGTTTATGCAACCATGCCGGGCAAGGTTCACATGAACCGCGGTACCGCCGTTGCCGGCATCGTGCGCGACGAGGCCCACCACGACGACAGCCGTGGCTTCATCGGCGGTTATACGCTGGAGAAGCTGGCCCTCGGCCTCGGCTTCCTCTCGGCATTCCTCGTGCCCGGGCCGACCGGCTGGGGCCGCAAGGTGTCGGGAGCCATGGAAAAGTACGCCAACATGTCGGGCGTATGGATCTGCGGCGAGGATATGCCTCAGGAAATCAACCGAATCACGCTGCATGATTCGGAAAAGGACCAGTACGGGCTGCCGGTTCCCAATGTTGCCAAGACCGACCACCCCAACGACACCAACATGCGCAACCACGCCTACCAGCAAATGTCATACATTTACAACGCGTTGGGGGCAACCGAGATCTACAACCTCCCCGCTTATCCGGCGAGCCACAACATGGGCACGAACCGCATGAGCGAGAAGGCCGAAGATGGCGTCGTAAACAAATGGGGCCAGTCGCACGACATCAAGAACCTGTTCGTGTCGGACGGCAGCCAGTTCGCGACCAGTGGTTCACCTAACCCTACGTTGACGATTGTAGCATTGGCGATACGCCAAGCTGACTATTTGGCAACACAGCTGAAGAAAGGCGAACTATAACCCAGTGGAAAGCCTGGAGAATGCTTGCTCGGCAGGCATTTCTCCAGGACAACTGAGTCCACATCGTCCAAGGACCATTGGGTTGGTTTTTTGCCCTCGGGACTACCCGACGAATGTAACGGCAAAAAGAATAGGGCCTTGGATTTCGAAATCAGGGACTACTTCTGAACAATTCAGACGCAGAAAGACGACAAACCATGAATGGGGGTAATAACGTGAAATACAGTTCACTCGCTGCACTTGCCGCAGCCGGTCTGCTGCTTTCCGTTGGTGGCGTTTCCGCCGCCGACCTGGGGGGAGACTGCTGCGCCGATCTAGAGGAACGGGTCGCGGAGCTTGAGGCAACCACGGCTCGCAAGGGCAATCGCAAGGTCAGTCTGACGATCACTGGCTGGGTTTCCGAAGGCATCCTGTGGTTCGACGATGGCACCGAAAGCAACGTCTATGTCGCGCACGATTCGACGGACTTGGCTTCGAACGTGTCGTTCACCGGCACCGCCAACATCAACAGCGATGTCGAAGCCGGTTACCAGATCAACATCTTCTTCGACCACGCCAACGCGCTGTTCGTGAACCAGGACAACGACAACTCCAACTTCGGTGTTAACCTGCAGCGCGCCTTCTGGTGGTTGAAGTCCAACACCCTTGGTAAAGTGTCCATCGGTATGCAGAGTGCTGCAGCCGATAACGCGACGATCCTGACCGACTTCACCGGAACGCTGTTCCAGCACAACACCGTGACCTTCGAAGCGGGTTCCATGGGGCTGACGCCAAACGGCGGTACGCGGTCACGGACTGACGGTGGCACCGGGTTCCTGATCGGCGACGGCGCCAGGGGGATACCGAACGGCACACTGGGCGCACTTCTTGTCTGTAACACCTACCGTCAAGGCATCGCCAACGACTGCTTGGGCGACCGCACCAACTCGGTTCGCTACGACACGCCGACGTTCGCTGGCTTCAGCGCCTCGGCCTCATGGGGCGAGGATGACCGTTACGAAGGTACCGTTCGCTACGCCGGTGAAGGCGGTGGTTTCAAGTATGCCTTCGCCACCAGTTATGGTGAAGTCAACGGCGACAACGACGCGCTTGGCAACCGTACCGACTTCCTGGGCAATCCGATCGACGCCGGATATTGGCAGATCGGCGGTACCATCAAGCACCTCGCTTCGGCCCTTTGGTTCCATGGCCATTATGGACAGCAAGAGACAGACAATGCTGTCATCAGCCCCGGCGATGGGGATGCCTATTACCTGAAAGCCGGCTGGTCGCCGAAGCTGAACTCGCTCGGCACCACCCACTTCGTCGGTGAGTTCCGCCAGAACCTCGATACCTTCGGTGCTTCCTATCAGCAGGGTAGCGGCGACCTCTGCGGAGCCTTCGGCGGCAGCGGCGGCAACATTGGTGTGGCTTGCGGCGCGGCAGCCCTCGCCTCTGACGTGGATGCGGTCGGTTCTGAAGTCACAGGTTGGGGCCTTGGTCTCGTCCAGGAAATCGACGCTGCGTCGATGAACCTTTGGATCAAATATCGCCACTACGACTCCGAGATCGACTACGTGGACCGTGCGACCGGTGCGAGTGGAACTCAGGAGTTCCAGGAAATCGACATGATCTTCGCCGGCGCGCACATCTTCTTCTGATGCGGCGGGCATGACGACGATATTCGGCCGGGGGGCGTCCCCTCTCCCCGGCCTTTCTCACGGTCAGACGACGAAAGCTAGTGTTCTGGATCAAACATTTGATTCCCGGGTGGAGGTCGTCAAATGTTTGTGAATCCAGAACACAATCAGAAGGTTGCCAAGTGTTCCGGGCTGAGTGTTCCGGGCTGAGTGTTCCGGGCTGACATTCAGGTTCCCGGCAGGGAACCATATGTCAGAGTCGCAGCACTAGGTCAGGGACCTCGGGGTGAGTTGAAACACCTCTGAACTATCCCGGACTATCTCCAAAAACTGATATCGGCTTAGGCCGGTATTCTTTTTTCTACTTAGCGTTACTAGGCCAAACAACGGTATTCGCAATGACCGACACATACGACCTCATCGTCATCGGGGCGGGCCCCGGCGGCTACGTGGCAGCCATTCGCGGCGCCCAGCTTGGGTTGCGAGTCGCGGTTGTGGAGCGCGAACATCTCGGCGGCATCTGCCTCAACTGGGGCTGCATTCCCACCAAATCGCTTTTGCGCTCGGCCGAAGTCCTCCACCTCGCCAGGAACGCCAGCCAGTTCGGGCTCACGATCTCAGGTGACGTCGGCTTCGACTTGCCGAACATCGTGACCCGGTCGCGCAAGGTATCCGCCCAGTTGAACGGCGGCATCGGCTTCCTTCTGAAGAAGAACAAGGTCGACATCATCTGGGGCGAGGCTGCTGTCACTGCAGCGCCGGTTCCCGAACGAGGCATCCCGGGAACGGTCAGCGTCGGCGCCACCGCCAAGCCTGCCGTCGAGCCGCAGGCCGCTCTTCCCAAGGGCGTCCGCGAGCCCGGCCAATATCAGGCCCGCCACATCATCTTGGCAACCGGTGCACGGCCCCGCAGCGTCCCCGGAATCACGCCTGACGGCGACCGCATCTGGACCTACTTCGAGGCCATGAAGCCACAATCGACCCCAAAATCGCTCATCATCGTCGGCTCCGGAGCCATCGGTATCGAGTTCGCCTCGTTCTACCGCACGCTTGGCGCCGAAGTGACCGTCGTCGAAATGCTGCCGCGTATTCTCCCCGCCGAGGATGAGGAAATATCCCTCGCCGCCCGCAAGGCTTTCGAGAAGCAGGGCATGACGATATTGACCGATGCCCGCGTCGAGAACGTCACGACCGGCAGCACCGGTGTCACCGCCGATATCGTGACTGCCGGCGGCGAGCGCCGCTCCATCGCAGCCGAGCGCATGATCCTGTCAGCCGGCGTCGAAGCGAATGTCGGCAGCCTCGGGCTGGAAGCGCTCGGCGTTGAACTTGCCGGTGGTGTCATCAGGATCGACGGCCACGGACGCACCAGCGTGCCCGGCATTTGGGCCATCGGCGATTGCGCGGGCGCCCCGATGCTGGCGCATAAGGCCGAACATGAAGGCGTCGTCTGCGTCGAGACGATCAATGGCCAGCCCGCTCATCCCATCGACAAGAATGCCATTCCTGCCTGTACCTATTGCGAGCCGCAAATAGCTTCCATCGGCCTGACCGAAGCCAAGGCGCGCGAGTCAGGCATCGCCATTAGGGTCGGCAGGTTCCCTTATCGCGGCAACGGCAAGGCGATTGCCATGGGCGCCGGCGATGGTCTGGTTAAGACCGTTTTCTGTGCCGACACGGGAAAGCTTCTGGGCGCCCATCTAATTGGCGCGGAAGTGACCGAACTCATCCAGGGCTTCGCCATCGCGATGCGCCTCGGTGCCCGTGACGAAGACTTGATGCACACCATCTTCCCTCATCCCACACTCTCTGAAATGATCCACGAGAGCGCCTTGGATTCAGATAAGCGCGCGATACACATGTGAGGCCGTTGCAGGCCTCTCAAGCTGGCCGATGCCAGTGGTCATTCCCTTCGAAGGCGACCACGGCTATAGAAGTCGGTAGGGCAGCAAACGGCGTGGATACCGAAAGGCTTCGATACGGCATGACTTCAAGACGGTTGAATGCCCCCGGTTCGAAAGATGCTCTCTCGATCCGAATTGGCAAAGTAGCGAAAGCCCATTTCCAGGTTCACATCCGTTATCTAGCTGCCGCTTTGTTGCTGGCGGTCTCGGCGGCGCTTCCTGGTTCCGTGCGCTCCCAGACCATGCCGGAGCGCGCCGATACGGCCCTCGTCATCTCAATCGACGTATCGAGTTCGGTCAATGAAGAGCGCTATCAATTGCAGCTTGAAGGCATCGCGGCGGCACTTGAAGACAAGGAAGTCATCAAGTCCGTTCTGAGCGGGCCGCTCGGCAACATCGTGGTTGCCGTCGTGACCTGGGCGGATTCCCCGCGTCTGGCGATTCCGTGGACCATGATCACGAAAGAGGAGGAAGCAGGCCAGTTCGCCACGCGGATTCGCGCACTCAGTCAGGAAGACGGCAAATTCACGTGTCTCGGTGGCATGATGCGCTACACCGCCGACAAGGTGCTGTTCCGATTGCCGATCCCGGCGAGCAAGATCGTCGTCGACGTCTCCGGCGACGGCCCGGACAACTGTAGTGCCGAAGGTCTGTTGTCGAACGCACGCAAGGATTTGATTTCCGCCGGCGCCACCATTAACGGCCTGCCGATTCTAGAGGGCCCGACGTCCGAAGGATTGGAAGAGTGGTACCGCGATAACGTCATAGGTGGCAACGCCGCCTTCCTGATGCCTGCGGACGGCTACGCCGACTTCGCCCGAGCATTCCGCCAGAAGTTCATTATCGAGATGAGTGCACTGACGATCCGCCAATAGGAATCCTGGCCGGTTTCCCCCGCTGCTTTGTCACGTTTCGCTTCTCCCGCACGCGATTTATCGCCGGCTGGATTTCCCGTGCTCCGCGATCGCTTGCGCTGGCAGAGCCGTTGCACCCGTCGTTGCATAGTTAACGGTGCGTGGTGCAGCACTGCGACAGATGTCTCAGCAAAGCCTGCGCAAACACTGATTTGCAGGCGCAGCGGGTTGAATTTCCGGGCGTCTGAATCTGGCACATGCTTTGCCTATTGGTAACCTGTCGACCTCGGTGCAGCTTGTGCTGCTTGTGGCCCGGCGTGGGAGGAATACAGGAAACCAAACAACGAACTCTCGCAGCACCGCTCTGATCTGCAGGATCATTTCAGATCGGCTCTTGATCCGCAGGCTTAGTGCTGATCAAGTATGTGATGCTGAGGATTGTTTGGGTCCATAAGGTTCCAAAACGCCGGCCCTAAGTCAGCAGCCGATCGTTGGTCCGACGGTCGTGATCACCGCCCTTTGAATCTCGATCGGGCGGTGAGACTTAACTAGAAATGCCAGCCTCGCGACGAGAGCTGGCATGCCAAGGAGGAACTAATGAAATCAAGATGGGCACTATTAGCCTCAGCGGGCACGGCGGCACTTGCCGCTGGTTTTGCTGGTCAAGTGCTGGCGGCAGACTGGACGCCAGTTACTGACGAGCGCCTGCTCAGCGCGGAAAAGAACGCTGATGACTGGCTGATCTACGGCCGTTCCTACAGCGCGCTGCGTCACAGCCCGTTGGATCAGATCAACAAGTCGAACGTCAAGAACCTCAAAGTGAAGTTCCAGCAGGCTCTCGGCACGATTGAAGGCCAGGAAGTTACCCCTGTCGTCAACAACGGCATCATGATCGTTGCTGTCTCCCATGAGCGCATCGATGCGATCGATGTGACCACTGGCAAAAGACTGTGGCGTCACGACATCAAGATTCCGAACGACGCGACTCAGTTCACTTGCTGCGGTAAGGTCACCCGCGGTGCGTCGCTTTACGGCGACAAAGTTTACTTCGCAACGCTCGATTCCCGCTTGCTCGCCATCGACGCAAAAGACGGTAAGCTTGCTTGGGAAAAAACCCTCGCTGACTACAAGGCTGGTTACACCCTCACGATGGCTCCAACCATCGTAAAAGGTAAAGTCATGGTCGGCTTCTCCGGTGGTGAATTCGGCATCGTCGGCCAGATCCTCGCTCTCGACAGCGAGACCGGCAACGAAGTCTGGAAGCACCGCACCATCCCGCAGCCGGGTGAGCCTGGCTACGACACGTGGGGCAAGGACTCCGCGAAGTACGGCGGCGGCGCAGCTTGGCTGACGGCTTCCTACGATCCGGAAACCAACCTCACCTTCTGGGGTACGGGTAACCCTGCACCGTGGAACTCGGACATGCGTCCTGGTGACAACCTCTACTCGAACTCGATCATCGCTCTCGATGCCGATACGGGTAAGCAGAAGTGGTACTTCCAGCACGTTCCCAATGACGCTTGGGACTGGGATTCGATGAACGAAGCCCTGCTGATCAACGCCAAGATCGGCGGCAAGGACACCAAGGCAGTCATCCAGGCACACAAGAACGGGTTCCTCTACACCTTCGACCGCGCCTCGGGTAAGTGTCTGCAGACCGTTGCGTTTGCTCCCTACGACTGGGGTAATCTCGACGAGAACTGCAACATGGTCGTGAAGCCGGACAAGCGTCCAGGCGTTGGCAAAAAGGCCTATTTCTGCCCGTCCTACTTCGGCGGCAAGGGTTGGGCTCACATGGCTTACAACCCAGACAACTCCACTGTCTTCATTCCGATGACCGACATGTGCGTCACTCTTCATCACGAAGAAACGACCTACAAGAAGGGCACCATGTACCTCGGTGCTGGTGGTGAGATCAAAGAACCAGGTAAGGGCGGCGTGACCGCGGTTGACGTTTCCGCCAACAAGGTCAAGTGGACCTGGAAGCACAACTCGCCACTGCAGTCCTCCAGTGCTGTTTCGACAGCCGGCGGCCTCGTATTCATCGGAACGTTCGAAGGCGAAATGCTTGCTCTCGATCAAGACACCGGTGAGAAACTGTGGAGCCACATGAACCCGTCCGGCATCAACGCTGGCACGATCTCGTTCTCCGCTGGCGGCAAGCAGCACATCGCTGTCGTATCTGGTTACGGTGGGGCATTCCCGCTCTGGGCAGGTACCGGCGTTCCGCCGCACATCAAGGACAACGTCAACCCGGGTGCGACCCTCACGGTTTACGCTCTTGATTAATCCGTACCGTCTGACCAACACGTCAGGCTGATAGGCTAACGAAGGAAAGGGCTGTGAAATCCGCCCTTTCCTTCAACCCTTTAAGCGCTGTCCTCAAATCGCGATGTCGGTTATAATGGATAGCCAACAACTTGCCTGCCGCGAGTGCCGGAGCACCGCTGGCAATTGGCATTGAAAAAAATCCCAATCCGGATGGAAGCGGCTCAGGCTAAAGAGGGCTAGGACGTGAGGAACTTGTTCAATATCGTATCGGCAATCGCGGTGTCGCTCATTGCGCTTGCAGCAGAATCGCACGCAGCAGCCCCGAACGCGGTCAGCACACTCGAAAAGCTGAGAGCATACGGGAAGATCACGCTTTGCGCCGACCGTGATCTCTTGCCCCATTCCAGCAGCAAGATGGACCCTCCGGGCTTTGACGTGGAAGTCGCCCAGGAAGTCGCAAAGCGTTTGGAACTCGGTATCGACTACAAATGGGTCGCGGCATTCAAGGGCTATCGTGCCATCCGCAATCTGTATTCCAACGACTGCGACATCTTCATGGGGCTCCCCAATGATGAGGAGTTCCTGGAAGAAGCGCGTCGCCTCGATGTGACCGACGCATACTACACCGGCGGTTTCGCAGTCCTGTTGAGCAAGGATGCCCCGAGCTTCGATCTCGAAGACTACAAGACCAAGGGCGTTGCCGTTGACATCATGACGGTCCCTGACTTCCGGCTGCATGAGCGCGGTTTCGAGCGCAAGCTCTACTACGGAGTTGAAAAGGTCATCGAGGCCATGAAGGCAGGCGAAGTCCAGGCTGGTCTCGTCCCGGCTCTCGAAGCTGGATGGGCAGCCCACACCAAGACGGATCTCGGCCTCCGTGTCCTCGACCGCACCGAAAAGCAGTACATCTATCCGATGGGCTTCGGTCTGCGCAAATCAGAACAGGACCTCAAGGCCGCAATCAACGACGTCCTCAGGAACCTTGAAGAAAGCGGCAGGCTGAGCGAACTGCGCAGGAAATACGGTGTCGTCGAACTGCTGCCCGAAGACGGCACGCCGCCGAAGGTCGCCAACCAGCCGGTAGAAACCAAGGTGGCGGAAGCAAAACCGGACACCGACAGCGAAAAGACGGCTCTGGAAGCAGACTTCCCCAGCGATGCGAAGTCGCTGGACGAAGGCCGCAAGCTCTATAAGCAGGCCTGCTACAAGTGTCACGGCCCCAAAGGCGTCTCCGGCGGTACCAGGCCGGATGTCCGCAAGTTCAAAGGTGACCACTACGACATGTTCGCGGTCGTCCAGGCCGGTCGCCTCGATTACGGCATGCCGGCCTTCGCCGAGTATCTCACCGAGGATGAGATCAAGCAGATCGTCGTCTACATCAAGCAACTGCCGCCCCCGGAAGACGACTACAAAAAACATTGATGCCGGCAATTGGTCCGAGGCTTGATCCTCGACACAAATCCACGCTGGCCCCGGCGCTGCAATGCCGGGACCAGACTTAAGGACCGCCGCCCCCTCCTTGGCGGCGGCCCTTCTTTAGGCAGCTTTGACATTTCTAGGATCGTCGAGCTGTTTGGCGCTGGCGCCGCGTTCTCCGCAGTCGGCTCAATGCGGATCAAAGTCCGGCAGGGCTGGCGCCCAGAAGAACTGCTGAACTGAAACACAAGGAGCGCATTGCCGCTCTTAGTCCACAAGGGCAACATCGCCGGGAGGTAGCCTTGCAGGCGCTCAACAACACTTGGTCGCGAGTGCACGGTGTCATCGTCACCGTCCTGTTGCTGGCGGTCGGCACCCCTGCATTGCGCGCAGCCGAATCAAAGCCGGTCGACGACAAGCGCCTCCTCGAAGCGGCTTCAGATACCGAGAACTGGCTGCACCAGGGCAGGACCTATGCCAACGAGCGCTTTTCCCCGCTCGATCAGGTCAATCGCTCGAACGTCAAGCGTTTGGCTCCTGCCTGGGTACACCAGACCGGGGTCAAGGCAACCTTCCAGACGACCCCGGTAGTCGCTGATGGCACCATGTACATCACCACGCCGTTTTCCAACGTCGAAGCGCTTGACGCCCGCACCGGCGAACGCCTGTGGCGCTACGACCATGACCGCGGGGGCAAGAAACTTTGCTGCGGACCCTCCAACCGCGGCGTCGGCATCGGCTATGGGATGGTCTATGTCGCGACCGTCGACGCCCGCCTCGTTGCGCTCGAAGCCGCGACCGGCAAGGTCGCGTGGGACGTTTCGATTGCCGAAACCGGCGACGTTGAAACCGAGGCGAAAGCCGATCTCGCGCACACCGACCCCAATAAGAAGGCGAAAGTTTCCGGCTCTACCGGCGTCGCGGCTTCCGCAGCGCCCTTGGTCTATGATGGCCTCGTCATCATCGGCATCACCGGGGTCGGCTACGGTTTGCATTTGGCTTCCGACCGCCCGGGTGCGCCCCTTGGCAGTGTCGTGGGGATGTCGGGCCGCTATGGCAGGCCGGGCTTCATTGCCGCCTTTGACGCCAAGACAGGTGAAAAGAAGTGGAGCTTCGACACCACCCAGAAGGGGTGGGAAGGTGAATTCGCGGCGACGACCGCCTACGGGGCCAACCTCAACCGCGACATCGCCAAGGAAAAAGCCGAACGTGCCGAAAATCAGGACGCCTGGCGCTTCGGCGGTGGAACCGTATGGCAGACACCGGCCGTCGACACCGAGCGCGGCTTGATCTATTTCGGCATCGGCAACCCGTCCCCGCAGTCGACCGGCCACGGCCGTCCTGGCGACAACCTCTACACAGTCTCTCTCGTTGCGCTTGAAGCCAGGACCGGAAAGCTTGCCTGGTATTTTCAACAGGTCCCGCACGACCGCTGGGGCTATGACGTGGCAAGTCCACCGACGCTGTTCGATATCGAGGTCGGCGGCGAAAACGTGCCTGCCGTCGGCCAGGCCAGCAAGCTCGGCTGGTATTTCGTGCATGATCGCCGCGATGGTCGGCTGCTGTTCAAATCGGAGGCCTTCGTCCCTCAGGAGAACATGTTTGCTTTGCCGTCGCCGGAGGGCACGCGCATAACCCCGGCCGCGGCCGGCGGCTCGAACTGGTCTCCGACCGCGTATAGTCGCGCGACCAAATTCGTATACGTCGCCGGCATGCACATGCCGTTCATCTATAGCGAGCAGGTGATCCCTGCGACCGCCGGCCAGCCCGCAATCACCTACAGCTCCTTCGAGCCGGCGAAAGAGGCCAATTGGGGCACCCTGAGCGCCATCGACCTCTCCCAGAACGGACGAATCGCCTGGCAGCAGAAAACCGAAAAACCGCTTGTTGGCGGCGTACTGGCGACCGCCGGTGGCCTCGTCTTCACCGGCGAGGGCACCGGGCAATTCTCCGCGTTCGACGCGGTTTCCGGCGAGAAACTGTGGAGCTTCGACTGTGGCGCCGGAGTCAACGCCCCGCCGATGGCCTTTTCACTCGATGGCAGGCAGTATATTGCTGTTGCCGCCGGTGGCAGCAAGATCTGGGGCTATCCGACCGGCGACAGCGTTTATGTCTTCGCCCTGCCCGAGGAGAAGGTGCAGTGATCGACGCGCGCTCATCGCAGTTTTCGAACCGGATCGCTCGGCGGTCTGGCCGGCGGACCTGCGTGCTGGTTGCCAGCGCCGTCGCCGCACTTTGCTTTCACTCGGCAGCAAACGCCGGGCAGACGCCAAGCTACACCGATCCCGCCAAGCACCAGGTCGAATGCGAGAAGGACACCCCGACCAACCGCGCCATCCGCGGCTGCACCGATCTGGAGAAGAATCCGGCTGCCGATCCGGGAGTGCGCATCCGTGCCTACAGTATGCGCGGGTTCTCCTGGCTGAAAGATGAAGCCCCTGAAGCCGCAATCGCCGATTTCAGCCGCATCATCGCAATCGATTCCGACAATCCGACCGCCTATAAGGGGCGCGCCTGGGCCTACGAGCGGCTTTACCGGTACGCCGATGCGATCAAGGACTGGACACGCCTGATCGAATTGAAACCGGGCGATGCCGAACTTCACCGTGAGCGCGCCTATACCTACCACCTCGATCGCAAGTACAGCCTCGCGGTTGATGATTTCACCCGCGTCCTCGAACTCGACGAGAAGAACCTCGATAGCCGCATCGGTCGCGCCCTCGCATACGACGCACTGGATAAGTTGCCCGAGGCCCTCGCCGACTTCGAGCAGGCCTTGCAATTGAACCCGGAATACACCGCCGTGTTCGTTGCCCGTGGCGAGATGTGGGAACGCCGCACAGATCACAAAAAAGCGGTTGCCGACTACCAGCGAGCCTACCGACTGGGTGCCACTGGAAATCGCGTCAGATCCGCCTTGGCTCGGCTTGGCAGTGAACCGCCTGGGGAGAAGACGCAATGATCGTATCCTCCGCCAGACATCGACCTGGAACAACTCCCGCTGCTGCCTGGTCGGTCGCTGTCGCCTTGCTCTCCGCCGGCCTCGGTTGTCTGGCGGTGCCTTTGGCGGCCGGTGAAGTTCCGAATTATCTTGAGCAGGAAGCCCGCGCCGACCAATGCAACTCGGCAGCCGCGTTAGGGGATACATCGCAAAGGTGTGCCGGCACGGAACTTCCCGAAAACGGATTGGCGTCGCGCGTCAACATTTTCACCAAGCGCGGCTACGAGTGGCTCGAGGAGGAAGAACCTCTTCCGGCCGTCTCCGATTTTTCGCGTGCCTTGATCCTCAATCCGACGGTTCCGACTGCCTTGAAGGGCAGAGCGCGGGCCTTTGAGCGGCTGGAGCAGTATCAAGAGGCGCTCAACGACTGGACGAGCCTTATCGCCCTGCATCCCCGTGACCCGGAACTCTACAGCGCACGTGCCCAGACCCGTCGCCTCAATCGTGAATACGATGAGGCCGTCTCCGACTATACCCGGGCGATCGCTCTCGATCAGCGGTATATCGAAGGCTATATCGGCCGCGCACTTGCCTACGATGCGCTCGACCGGCTCCCTGCGGCGTTGGCCGATTTCGAAGCCGCACAGAAGGTCGACGACAAAGCCGCCGCGATTTACCTCGCCCGCGCCGAGATGTGGGAGCGGCGCGGCCAACCCACCAAAGCTATTCCGGATTTCAAGGCCGCACTTTTTCTGAGTCCGCAGGACATGCGGGCCAGAAGGGGCGTCATCGAGCTGACCGGCTCGCCATATGCAGGGAGAAGACTTAGTGAATGAATCGCTGACCCGAAACGCGCAGCGATGGCCGCTGGGTAATTTTGACTTCAATCGCCTTGCCGCGTTCGCAACGCTTGCAGCTAGCGCAATGGCCTTCGTGGTGCCGTCATCGGCAGCGGAGCTGCCAAGCTACGCCACGCCGGAAATCCCCAGCTACACCGAAAAGCAAGTCGACCAGCCGACCGGTTGCGAGCCGGACACGCCCGCCTACCACGCCATCCGCGGCTGCTCCAACCTGCTCGGCTCACCCGATACCGATCCAGCAACCCGCGTACGCATCTTCACGATGCGCGGTTACGCCTGGCTGAAAGAGGAAGAACCGGTCGCCGCAATCTCCGATTTCACCCGCGCGATCGATCTTGATGCCGAAAACGTCAGCGCAATCACCGGTCGCGCGCGGGCCCACGAGGTGCTCAAGCAGTACGATGAGGCGATCAAGGACTGGACGCGCCTGATCGACCTTCATCCAGATGATCCCAGTCCCTACCGGGAGCGCGGATACAGCTACCATCTGGTCGCCAATTACGATTTGGCAATCGCCGACTTCACCCGTGTCCTCGAACTCGACAACGGCAATGTCGACAGCCTCATCGGCCGCGCGAATGCCTACGATGCCCTGGACAAAATACCTCTCGCCCTCGCCGACTTCGACAGGGCGATCATGGTCGACGCAAGGTATCCGGCGATATTCATCGCACGCGCCGAGATGTGGGATCGCCGCAAGGAAAACCAGAAGGCGATCGACGATTACTCCCACGCCCTTCGCATCAATTCGATCAATCTGAAAGTCAGGCAGGCATTGCAGCGGCTTGGCGTATCGCATCCCTATCCCTAGTGTTCCGGATCAGACGCTTGCCTGCGGTGGCAAGTGCTGCAACGTCTGTCAATAAAGAACACGAACAAAGAAGCAAGCTTGGGTTCCAGGCGGAGGCTTGGGCGTCAAGCCTCAGTGTCGGAATATTGGCGGTCGCTTGAAGCCGCCGGCGAACAGCATCAACGGAGCCAAAACACGATGACGAAATTCGAACCTTCACGACGCGATGCTTTGGCGTTTGCCGGCGCCGCGGTGGCCGGCGTCGCGACCAGCAGCTTGTGGTCCGCCAAGGACGCAGCGGCGAAGGCGCCGTTCTCTGCCGCCAAAGCCGACGCGTTTTATAGTTTCAATCTCGGTGACATGCAGGTCAGCGTTGTCTCTGACGGATATCTCGCATTCGGTGACGGCCGCAAGTTCATGAGCGGCTACACCAACGAGGAAATGGGCGAGCGCCTCACCTCGCATTTCCTCGATCCGGAAAACATGATCCTGGAAGAGAACATCACCGTTGTGAACACGGGCTCCAAGCTGGCGATCATCGACACCGGCATGGGCGCCAGCAAGATGTTCGGCGACACCACCGGCCGGCTTCCGGCGAACCTCGGGGCTGCTGGTATCGACCCCGCCGCCATTGATGCCGTCATCCTCAGCCACTGCCACCCCGATCACGCAGGCGGCCTTGTGGACGCTGACGGCAAATCGATCTTTCCGAACGCAGAGGTGTTCGTCAACGAAGAGGATTTCAAGTTCTGGACCGATGAAGCAAAGCTATCGGGTGACTTGAAGCCGTTCATCGAACTGGCGCGCAACAACCTGCTCCCGCATAAGGATCGCATGCAGTTCATCAAGGACGGGCAGGAGGTCGTTACCGGCATCACCGCTATCGCCGCGCCGGGCCACACGGTCGGACACACGATGTTCATGCTCTCCTCGGGCGGCAAGTCGGTCGCGGTCACCGCCGACTGCGGCCACCACAGCGTCTTGATGGTCGAGACGCCTAAAATTGAATTCGGTTACGACACCGACGCCAAGCAGGCCGTTCAATCCCGTCTCAAGGTCTGGGACATGCTCTCGACCGACCGGATTCCCTTCATTGCCTTCCACTTCCCGTGGCCCGGTCTCGGCAACCTCGCGAAGGCGGGCGATGGCTATCGCTACTATCCTTCGCCGGTCCGCCACCCTTGATCCGCCATAGCTGGTCCGGCGGGAGTGGTAACAGACGACGCACTCACAAAAAAATTTCGCGCTGTGTCGGCGCGGACGCGACACTGGAAAACATGCTTTACTAGGAGGAGCCAAGATGAGGACGACCACAAGGAGTTGGACAACAAACTTTGCGATGCTGCTCGCAGCGTGCTGCCTTCTGATCTCCGCAGGCACGACTCCCGGTTTCGCCACCGATGAAGAATGGGAATCGCTGCGGAGTGATATTTTCGGAGACCGGCCGGTGGCGGCCGCCACCAACGGCTACAAGATCTTCGTCGACGATTCCTTGAAGGATCCGGCGATGCTGCCCGTCTCCATCCGCATCCCCGAGGATCTGGTCGCGACCACGAGCAAGGTTCACCTGCTCGTCGACAACAACCCGGTTCCAGTCGTTTCGGTCATCACCTTCGGCCCCGGCTACCGCAACGGCATCGGTATCGGCGAGCGCAACTTCGATACGCGCATCCGCATGGACCGCTATTCCAAGGTCCGCGCGGTTTTTGAAACCGTCGATGGCAAGCTGTTCATGGCCAACGCGTTCGCCGCCACGGGTGGCGGATGCTCATCGCCCTCCGCCAAGGATATGGACAAGGCCTTGGCGCACCTGGGCCGCATCAAGGTGAAAATCCAGCAGCAGGCCGCGATTGCACAAGAATGGCGCGACGCGATCGTCATGATCCGTCATCCGAATTTCACCGGCATGCAGCCTGACTCGAAGAAGGGCGGCTTCACGCCGGCTTGGTTCGTCGAAAAGATCGACGTATCGCTGAATGGCGACATCGTATTCTCGATCGACGGTGGCATCTCGCTGTCGGAAGACCCCAACTTCCGCTTTACCTATGCCGACGGTGGCGAGAACAGCGTGCTGTCGGTGACCGCCATCGACTCGAAGGGCAAGCAGTTCTCCGCCAGTGGCAGCCCCAGCAGCTGATCGGCCGGCACACCTTCCTGGTGCTCCACATGCCGTTGAATGCCGCAGCCGCACGCCTAGTGTGGCGTCGCGCCTTAATTGACCTGTTGGTGCCGCACAGGAGTTGTCAATTGAGGCGCGCTGAACGCCACACTAAACCATTGTTTTCGCTAGTGGCCTTCATGTCTCGCCGAAATCGTCAGCGGTTGCGGCCAGCA
>JAHJSN010000068.1 GCA_018830445.1 Alphaproteobacteria bacterium
TAGTGTAGCTTTTGCACCAAACGTTTGGCATCGAGCCAAGCCGCAAGCGGGGACCAAACGTTAGGTGCGCTACACTCGTGTTCCGGCGCCGACACTTGGTTCCCGTTGCAGCACACTATCGACCAAGTGTCGGAGCCATAAGGAACACGAGCAAAACTATGATTCTCGTGTAGCTTTTGCACCAAACGTTTGGCATCGAGCCAAGCCGCAAGTGGGGACCAAACGTTAGGTGCGCTACACGAGTGTTACGGCAGAGCCGCTTGGGACCCAGGCCTCGGGGTCGGTACACACGTCTGCCTGCAATATTGGTGACCGCGCCTGAACTGGCGTTTCCCACGCCGAGAAAACTGGAGAACGTATCGATGACCAACAAGCTGCCCCGGCTGATCTATACGGCGGCCTTCCTCATAGCGGCGGCCGCACCCAACGCCTGGGCAGGAGGCGTCGGTTTGGCGCCGCACCAGGCCGTCTACGAGATATCCCTGGAACGCGCTTCGACGGCGTCAGGCATCACCGAGATGTCGGGTCGGATGGTGTACGAGATCGTCGGCGGCAACTGCGGCGGCTATACGCAGAAAATGCGCTTCGTTACGCGTGTGACGGACCGCAACGGCAACTCCGTTTTGAACGACCTGCGCACATCGAGCTGGGAGGCGCCTGCCGGCGAGAAACTGCGCTTCAACCTCAGCCAGTACCGCGGCAGGGAACTGACCGAGTCCACCGAAGGCATGGCGGACCGGGAACAGGGCGATGCCGGGGTCGAAGTCGAACTTTCCAAGCCCGCGACGCGGGCGCTTCAATTGGAAGGTAAAGTCTACTTCCCCATCCAGCATTCGATGGCGCTTCTGCAAGCCGCCCAGGAAGGCCGCCGCCAGTTTCCAGCACGCCTCTATGATGGCTCGGAGCAAGGCGAGACGGTCTACGAAACCAACTCCTTCATTGGCCAGCCGCTACCGAGCGAAACCGCGCTGACCGGCGTTCCAGAGAAAATCCGCGGCAGCGCCGGCCTTGACGGCTTGTACGCCTGGCCGGTTGCGATCAGCTATTACGAGCCGGAAGCGCGCGGTACCGATGCGCCGCCAAGCTACGAACTGGCGTTCCGTTTTCACGAAAACGGGATATCGAGCAACCTTCTGATCGACTACGGCGATTTCGCAATTCGCGGCAAGCTGACCGATCTGAAGATGCTTGAAGCCGAAGTCTGCAAGCCCGGCAAATGAACTGTCTGGTCTGGTTTGGCCTGGCATCGGCGGCGTTGCGTCACGACACGTGCCATAGCCATGCCGCCCCCCGAGCGCCGCCCGCGTCGCCCCAGCGCGGCGGCCGGATGGCGATCTGCGGTGAATCGGTGAAAAGGTAGGGTGCAATGCGCCCCGGCAACTCGTCATAGAGATGGGCGAGATTGGAGAGCCCGCCACCCAGGACGATCACTTCGGGATCAATCAGATTGATGACCTGCGCGAGCCCTCGCGCCAGCCGGTCGCAATGGCGCTCGAGTGTGGCCTTGTATTCGGGCGTCCCGATCTGCGACAAAGTGGCGATCGTGTTGGGTGAGGTTTCGTGTCCCGTGACGAGTTCGTGGTCTGCGGCCATGGCAGGTCCGGAAACCCAGGCTTCCATGCAGCCATGCTTGCCGCACCAGCATAGCGGTCCGGGAAACTCGCCTTCCTTTGCCCACGGCAGGGGATTGTGCCCCCACTCGCCGCCGGTTCCGCGCGGGCCGTCGATAATCCGGCCTCCGATGACCAGCCCTCCGCCGACGCCTGTGCCGAGGATCACGCCGAATACCGAGTGCGCCCCGGCCCCGGCCCCATCGACGGCCTCCGAGACCGCGAAGCAATTGGCATCGTTGGCCAGTCTCACCGGATGCCCGAGCGCTGCTTCGATGTCCTTTTGGAAGGCCATCCCGTTGAGCCAGGTCGAATTGGCATTCTGCACCAATCCGGTTGCAGGAGAGATTGATCCCGGCATTCCGATCCCGACGGTGAATGCGCGAGGATCGACACCGGGGCTGTCCGCGCATCGTTCGTTGATGAGATGAGTCGCAATTCCACAAACCGCCTCGATGGTGGCCCGGTAATCATTTCGCGGCGCATTGATCCTGAGTCGCGCCAGTTGACCGCCGCCAACATCGAGCGCGATCCCCTCGATTTTCGTGCCCCCAAGATCGATACCGATGCGGATGCGGTCTCTAGGAGCGGTGTTCGCCGGTCCCGTCATGTCGGCCAGTCTCCAGGCCCGGGCGCCCTTCCGCCGCCGAGAATGGCGTGTGCCTTCCCGACAGCTTCCGGCAGCAACCCATTATTGCTCACGAATAGCAAAAGTAGCGATTCGTCGTCGAGCAGATGACCGAGTACGGCCGAAAGTACGTGCCGTTCACCGGCGTTTTCGCGCAAATCCCCAGGCCCGATTCCCGTAAGGCTCAGGAAACGACCGAGCCGCGGCTCGTCCTCGGCCAGAAACCGCAAAGCCTTCAAGGCGATTTCCTCGGCCTCATCCTGCGAATGCAGCATCCCGAGACGCTTTGCCATATCAGCTTAACCTTCTTTTCTGCACGCTTGCGCTCGATTTGAGGGTCTTAAATTGTTGGTTACTGCTGCAAGCGCAGGGTGAACGGGAGCACGATTCGGCAGAATCGGTGCAGAACGCTTCGGGGGCAGCACAGGCAACTTATCATGACGTACCAGCAGACAGATGGGCTCGTCGACAGGGCCAAGCCGGAAAGGCGTTCAATGGCAAAGAAGGTCCTGATCGTTGAGGACAATGAGCTCAACATGAAGCTCTTTCACGACCTGCTCGATGCGCACGGGTACGTCACGGTGCAGACCCGCAACGGCCTCGACGCGCTGTCTCTGGCGCGCGAGCACCGCCCCGATCTCATTTTGATGGATATCCAGCTTCCTGAAGTCTCCGGTCTCGAGGTGACCCGTTGGCTGAAGGAAGACGACGAACTGCGCGACATCCCGGTCGTGGCCGTCACCGCTTTCGCAATGAAGGGCGACGAGGAACGCATTCGTTCCGGTGGCTGCGAAGCCTACATATCCAAACCGATCTCGGTGGCGAGTTTCCTCGATACCGTTCGCCTGTTTATCGGCACGGCCTGAGCCATTGCCGATTCGAGTAAAGTGAGTTGAAACGATGAGTGCCCGCATCTTAGTCGTCGATGACATCCCCGCCAACGTCAAGCTGCTCGAAGCACGCCTGAAGGCCGAGTACTTCCAGGTGCTGTCCGCCTTCTCCGGCATGGACGCCCTTGAGATTTGCGCCAATGACCGCGTCGATGTCGTACTCCTCGACGTCATGATGCCCGGTATCGATGGTTTCGAAGTCTGCCGCCGCCTTAAGCAGGCACCAGAAACCCAGCACATTCCCGTCGTCATGGTCACCGCGCTCGACCAGCCCTCCGACAAGGTTCAGGGCCTCGAATGCGGTGCCGACGATTTCCTGACCAAGCCTGTCGACGACATAGCACTGATTACCCGCGTCAAGAGCCTTGCCCGCCTGAAGACGCTCAACGACGAAATGATGATGCGCGCCGTCACCGGCCGTCAGCTCGGCGTCAACGAGAACGCAGCGCTCGAGCGCGCGCTTTCGGGAGATTTTGGCCGGGTCATGATCGTCGAGGACCATGCGCGCTCGGCACAAAAACTCCAGCAGGTGCTTGCCAAGCAGCATGACACTGTGGTCGAGGCCGATATCAATCGTGCAATCGAACAGCTCCGCAATGAATCCTTCGATCTTGCTATGGTATCGCTGAACCTGCAGGAAGGCGACGGCCTCAGCTTGTGCGCACAGCTGCGCGCCTGCGACGCGACCCGACATCTGCCGATCATTGTGCTGATTGACCAGGGTGCCGACGCACGACTTCTGCGCGGGCTCGATAGCGGCGTCAACGACTACCTGCTGCGGCCAATCGAAAGCCATGAACTGCTCGCCCGCGCCAAGACCCAGATCAAGCGCAAGCGTCACACCGATTATCTCAGGGAACGCGTTCAAAAGAGCGCCGAACTTGCCATCACCGATTGCCTCACCGGCTTATATAATCGCCGCTATCTCGACAGCCATCTGGTTACGCTGATCGAGGACGCGCAGGGCGGCAGTCGCGAACTATCGGTGATGATGGTCGACATCGACAGCTTCGGCAGTGTCAATGAGGGTTATGGCCATCGCACCGCCGACAATGTGCTGGTCGAGTTTGCCAAGCGTCTCCGCCGCAACGTGCGCGGCGTCAACCTCGCAACCCGCCATTCCGGCGATAGTTTCCTCGTGGTGCTTCCCGACATGTCGCTGGCGCGCGCCAGCCAGATTGCCGAGCGGCTTCGCTCGCAGATCGCGGCCGAACCGTTCCTGGACGATCAATCTAATCGTATTCGCCTGACAGCCAGTGTCGGGATAGCGCAATTGTGCGGTCCCCAGGACAACGCCCAGGCTTTGCTCAAGCGCGCCCGCACGGCTCTCAGCAACGCCAACCAGCGTGGACCGAACCGCGTGGCATCAGCTGCCGCTTGAGCGGCCGCCGGAAATTCACCTAATCCGCAATGAACCACCGCGACGCCTCGGTTCGGAACTGATGGGTAAGCTGTTGATTCTCTATTGGATATGCCCGCCGAGCGCGGGTTTGCCGGCCCGCCGGCCTTAACCATGTCGCCCAACAATCGCCTTAACAGCGCCCGCATCCCGGGCTACAGAATCAGCTATGGCCAAAGTGCCAGCGTCAAGCCTGAACTTGCAAGACGCCGGTCTCGGTGGTATTCGCAGTGTATTGGGAAGGAAACGCATTCGCGTTTGGAAAGAATTCGCACCGAAAAGACTTGCTGCCGTAGCCCGGTGCCAGTCCAGGTGCAAAACAGCTCTCGTGGTGTCAGGGCCGCCGCATCACCTGCCATTACGAGGGGTTGTGAACGACGCAGCGGCCGGAGTGGCCTCCTCAAATAGGCTGCAGTCGTTGTTCACGCCAGACGGAAGGGTTGAAGCCCTCTTTAACCCTCCGTTTGGAACATCAGGCCAGGGTTCGCACGTCCCGGTACAACCCCGCGACTGGGATTACGCGGACCCTGGCTTTGTTGTTCCAGGGACCTGTCGACCCATCACTTGATCTTGTGTTCCTTGAACTCGACGTGCTTGCGCACGACCGGGTCGTATTTCTTGAACACCATCTTCTCGGTCGTGTTACGCGGGTTTTTCTTCGTGACATAGAAGAAACCGGTGCCCGCGGTGGACAACAGCTTGATCTTCTGGACGACTGGCTTGGCCATGACGGTTACCTTGGATGTGTGACGAGCTGCCGGCGGGCCATTGAAAAGGCCCGCTAAAGCGGGCGCGACCTTCGGAAGCCTGTCTATGATGCGAGTGCCGGGAACATGACCTCGCACGGGCGGCCTGTCAAGCCAAGCTTTGCCGCACGCGCCGGGCTGACGAAGTGATGATTGGGCGCCGACCCCAGTAATACTCAGCTGCGCAATAAGACCCGTTCGAAAGTGCCTGCCCTGAAATAGTAGAACGGCACCGGCCAATCCGCGTCTCCCCGCCCCTTTGCCCCGAGGTACTCGTTGACGTCCTCGATCACCGCCCGCGTGATATTGGGTACATCGAGGCGCCTGAGTTCCTCGATTGTGAACCAGCCGAGATCCCGCAGTTCGTCGTCGGGCGGCGGCACCGTTTTGGCGATATGTGCGGCATCAACCAGGAAGAAACGCGTATCGTAGCGGCGCGGACGCCCTGGCGGCGTGATCGCGCGAGCCAGAAAGGTCAGTGGCGTCAGGGCCGGAGTGATGTCTTCGCCAAGGAAGCCTGCCCAGGCGCCCTGATCACTTTGCGCGGGAGTGTCGCTCCCGCATGGCGGCCGGCCCGGCTGGCCGATCAGCAGCCCGGCTTCTTCGTAGGTTTCCCGCAGCGCCGCCAGCGCCAGCCCGCGCGCCCTCTGCGGACTTGCGGCGCCGCCCTTCATATCGATCAATAGCTTCCTCAGGCAGCTTTCGCCCAGGTCACCGGCCGCCGTGATGATCCGGTCGATCCTGTCGGCCCGCCCACCGGGAAATACGAACTTGTCGGGGAGGAACACCTGGCTTGGCCGCCGCCGGCCCATGAGGATGCGCGGCGGGCCGCTACGATCGACCACGATCAGCGTTGCCGCGTCGCGCGGTTTGAGGCTCGATGCATCGCTCTTCGCCGGTCTGCCGGGGTTGTCGCTGTTCTTGCCGGCCGGAGTGGTCATGGGTATCGAATTGCCGATGAATGTTCACTGGCGCTGATGCCGGAAACCGCCATCCAACGAACTCAGGCTTCCCGCTCGCCCGCGGCGGGAATTTCGAGGACTTCGTCTTCCGTGCCGCTGAACCCATGCATCCGCCAGGCCCACTGCAGCCCGATGAGCGCACCCTTGATGCGCGGCAGCAGCCACAGGCTCAAGATCAGGATCGTCGGGGCCCACAAGGCTGCGTGCACCCAGGTCGGGGGCGCAAACATGTCCTCCACCAACAGCACAAGCGCCACCACGACATGTCCCACGATCAGCATCGTGAAGTATGGCGGCGCGTCGTCAGCCCGCTGGTGATGCAACTCTTCCGAGCATGACGGGCATTGCTCGTTGACCTTCAGGTAGCTGGAATACAGCCGGCCGCTGCCGCAGGCCGGGCATTTCTGCGCCGCGCCGCGTAGCATGGAGCGTTGAACCGGGCGAATTTCCTCGACCGGTTCGGCACCTGATTGTGAGATGTGTATCGCCATGGCCAACTTTGTGCGTTGGCCGCTGATTTTGGTCAAGGCGCTTTATGACCGCACCGCGGTCCTCTGGCCGGCTATCGGCGTCCCCGGCGTGGCCCGCCACCGCCGCGCAGGCCGGGTTTCCTGCCGCGGTTTCGCAAGCCCTTGAGCCCCTTCGGCAGCGCACGCCCGGTTTGCTTGCCGGGCTCTGAGAGCATCTCGAAACGCAGCGCTCCAGCGGTCGGGATCGCTTCCAGCAGGCGGACTTCGACGCTGTCGCCAAGGCTATAGCCGAGCCCCGACTTCTGGCCGATCATCGCGTGCGCTTCCTCGACGTAATTGAAGTATTCGTCTCCGAGGCTGGCTGCTGGCACGAAGCCGTCGGCGCCGGTTTCGGCAAGCCGCACGAACAGCCCCGAACGCGTCACGCCGGAAATGCGCGCCCTGAACTCTGCCCCGATCCGGTCGGCAAGGTGCGCGGCGACGAGCCTGTCGATGGTTTCGCGCTCCGCGGCCATGGCGCGCCGCTCCGCCTCCGAGATGTGTTCGCAGGTCGCAGGAAGTTGCGGAACTTCCGCTTCGCTCAGTCCATCGTCTCCCAGTTTCAGCGATTGAATAAGCGAACGGTGAACGACAAGATCCGCGTAGCGCCGGATCGGCGACGTGAAGTGCGCATAGCGCTTCAGGTTCAGTCCGAAGTGTCCCGCATTCTCCGGCGCGTAGACCGCCTGGCTTTGCGAGCGCAACACCACCTCGTTGATGAGATCGTTGACCGGCAGGCTCTTGGCCTTCGCCAGAATGCCGTTGAAGGCTTCCGGCCGCAGTTGGTTTGCCGGCGGCAGTTTCAGGTCGACCGTTTCGAGAAAATCGCGCAGCGCCTTGAGCTTCTCCTTCGACGGCGGCTCATGGATGCGGTAGACGACGGGCGATTTCTTGGCTTCGAGTGTTTCGGCGGCAGCGACGTTCGCCTGGATCATGAACTCCTCGATCAGCCGGTGCGCGGTGAGCCGTTCGGGGATCACCACGCGTTCGACGCGGCCTTCCTTATCGAGCAGGATCTTGCGTTCCGGCAGATCGAGATCGAGCGGTCCGCGCCGGTTACGCGCCGCCGCGACCATTTCATAGGCGGCCCAAAGCGGCTCCAGCACCGATTCAAGTATCGTTCCCGCCTTGTCGCCCGGCTTGCCGTCGATGGCCTCTTGCGCCTCCTGGTAGGCGAGCTTGGCATGCGACCTCATCATCGCCCGCATGAAGCTGTGCTGGCGTTTTTCCCCGCGCTTGTCGAACACCATGCGCACCGCCAGGCAGGCCCGCACCTCGCCTTCGCGCAGCGAACAAAGATCGTTGGAGATCTTTTCCGGCAGCATCGGCACGACACGATCGGGAAAATAGACCGAGTTGCCGCGCCGCCGCGCCTCCCGGTCGAGGCGCGAACCCGGCCGCACGTAATAGGCGACGTCGGCGATGGCGACATAGACGATGACGCCGCCGGCGTTCTTCTCATCCGTGTCGGGCTCCGCGTAGACCGCATCGTCATGGTCGCGCGCGTCCGGCGGGTCGATGGTGATGAGCGGCAGATGGGTAAGGTCGGTGCGCTGGCCTAGGCTGGGCCGCTTGAGGCTCTCGGCTTCGGTGATGACGCTTTCTGGAAAGTCGTCCGGAATGCCGTGTGAGTGCACCGCGATCAGGCTGATCTGGCGCTGGTCCTGCGGATTGCCGAGCGATTCCAGGACTTTTGCCTGCGGTGCCGCGAACCGGCCCTTGCGCAACAGATCGTAGCGGACGAGATCGCCATCGGAGGCGTTCGCCGTTTCGCTCTTCTGCACCGGCCAGGAGCGTAGCGATTTACGGTCGATCGGCTCGATCGAACCGCCGCCGCCCCGCTGATTGGAACGAAAAATCCCCAACAGCCGCTGTTTTTCCCTCGGCAGTTTCCGGATCGGAACCGCCTCGAACAGCAATCCTTCGACGTCGGGTTCTTCGAGTCGGCTGACGTGGCACAACACCCGGTCGCCGATACTGAGATTGGCCGCCGCCCGTTGCGCTTCAGGCACGTGCGTCAGGATCAGGACGCCGGGCTTTTTGCCGTCTTCGTCTTTCCAAACGGTCGGCTCTGCAATGAGGTCGCCGCTGTCATCCTGTCCGGTGACTTCGAGCACCGCCACCGGCGGCAGGCCTCCCTTCTCGCGCAGCTCGCTGCGATTTCCGGCAATGAGGCCGTCGTCGCCCATGTCCTTCAGCAGCTGCTTCAACGCTGGCCGGGTATCGCCCTTGAGCGAAAAGGCGCGCGCGATGTCGCGCTTGCCGACCTTGCTGCCGGCAGTCGAGATAAACTTCAGGATGTCTTCGCGTGGCGGCAGGCCGTCTTCGTTACGGACGCCGCTGTCGTAATCCCCGCGAGATTGCCGTGCGCCGCCGGCACCGTGGCGGGAGGAGTGATGCGCCTTCTTCTTGGGCTTGCGCGTCACGAACCGTCTCCACCTCCGCCGACCTCTGCCTTCGACTTGGCGGTCTTCTTCGCGGCCGGCTTCTTTGCCGCAGCCTTCTTGGCTGCCGGCTTTTTCGCGGCGGCTTTCTTGGCAGCCGGCTTCTTCGCCGCTTTTTTCGCGGGGCTTTTCTTCGCCTTCGCGGCCAGAAGATCGATCGCCTGCTCGACCGTCACGGCGGTCGGCTCTTGGCCCTTGGGCAGCGTCGCGTTGACTTTGTTGTGGCTGACGTAGGGGCCGTAGCGCCCTTCCAGGACTTCGATTTTGCCGCCTTCCTGAGGATGTTCGCCGAGTTCTTTCAGGACTTTGGCCTTCGGCCGGTTGAAGCGTCCGCCACCGCCCGCCGCCTTTTCCGCGAGCACGGTCACGGCACGGTTGATGCCGACCGAGAAGACCTCCTCCATGCTTTCCAGATTGGCGTACTTGCCGTCATGCAGAACGAACGGCCCATAACGGCCGAGACCCGCCGTGATCATCGTGCCGGTCTCCGGATGCAGCCCGACTTCGCGCGGCAGGTTCAAGAGTTTCAGCGCCATTTCCAGATCGACGTCGCCGGCATCGATGCCCTTGGGGATGGAAGAGCGCTTCGGTTTCTCGCCCTTCTCGTAGGCATCCGCCGACCCGAGCTGCAGATAGGGGCCGAAGCGCCCGATATGCAACCTGATCGGCAGGCCGCCGTCGGGATCGAACCCGAGTTCCTTGCCGTCGAGCCCGGCGTTGGCATCGTCCTCGCTCGATTGCGACAGCTGCCGCGTGAACCGGCAGTCCGGGTACCGGCTGCATCCGATGAACGCGCCGAACTTTGACGATATCTTGAGGCTCAGCTGGCCTTCGTTGCACGACGGGCATGCGCGCGGCTCGGTTCCATCTTCCTTTGCCGGAAACACGTGCGGGCCGAGCAGTTCGTTGAGAGCATCGAGCACTTCCGAAACGCGCAGTTCCTTGATGTCGTCGACGGCCTTTGTGAAGTCCTTCCAGAAGTCGCGCAAGACGTCCTTCCATTCGAGCTTGTCATCCGAGATGAGGTCGAGCTTTTCCTCGAGATCGGCGGTGAAATCGTACTCGACATACCGCTTGAAGAACGCTTCCAGGAACGACGTGACGAGCCGTCCCTTGTCCTGCGGTACGAGCCGCTTCTTGTCGATCGTGACGTAGTCGCGTTCCTGCAGCGTCGCCATCGTTGCCGCGTAGGTCGACGGCCGCCCAATGCCGAGTTCCTCCATGCGTTTGACGAGCGTGGCTTCGGTGAAGCGCGGCGGCGGCTGGGTGAAATGCTGGTTTGCCTCGATCTCGCGGTCGGTCAGCTTCTGCGATTTTTCCAAGGGCGGCAGGCGCCGCTCGCTATCGTCGTCCTCGCTCGTGTCGTCCTTGCCCTTCTGGGCTTTCAGGCGTTCATCGCGACCTTCTTCGTAGACTTTGAGGAAGCCGTCGAATTGCAGGACCGAGCCGTTGGCGCGCAGGTCGTACAGCTTGCCGTCGCGCCCGTTCACCTCGATTTGCGCCGTGGTCTGCTCGAGTTCGGCCGACGCCATCTGGCTGGCCACCGCACGCTTCCACACCAGTTCGTAAAGTCTCGCCTGATCCTTTTCGAGGTACTTGGCGATCTTCTTGGGATGCCGCGCCACGTCGGTCGGCCGGATCGCCTCGTGCGCTTCCTGGGCATTCTTGGCCTTGGTTTTATATTCGCGCACGAACGGTGCGACGTAGTTCTTGCCGAATTCCCTGGCGATTTCCCCGCGGATCGACTGCACGGCTTCGGGCACGATCTGCACGCCGTCGGTTCGCATGTATGTGATGAGACCGACCGGGGCCCCCTCGCCGACGTCGACGCCTTCATAAAGGCGCTGGGCGACCTGCATCGTCTGCTTGGCCGAAAAGCCGAGCTTGCGGGAAGCGTCCATCTGCAGCGTCGCGGTGGAGAACGGAGCGAACGGATTGCGCTTGGTCGCCTTCTTTTCGACCGATGCGACGACGAACTGGCCCTTCTCGATGGCCATCTTGATTGCGCTCGCCTGCGCCTCGTTCTTGATGTCGAGCTTCTTGAGGTTGGTGCCGTCGATTGCCGTGAGCCGGGCGCGCACGTCCTGCTTGTCGGCGGTCAACAGGTCGGCTTCGATCGACCAGTATTCGTCCGTGCGGAACGCTTCGATTTCGGCTTCCCGGTCGCATACGAGCCTGAGTGCCACCGACTGCACCCGCCCGGCGGACCTCGCTCCAGGAAGTTTGCGCCACAGCACCGGCGAAAGCGTAAATCCGACGAGATAGTCGAGCGCCCGGCGCGCCAGGTAGGCGGACACCAGTGGCTCGTCGATCTGGCGCGGATTGGCGAGCGCGGTCAGAATCGCCTGCTTCGTCACCGCGTTGAAGGCGACCCGCTCCACCGGCACCCCCTTTTTCAGCGCGCGCCGCTTTTCCAAGACCTGCAGGATATGCCACGAGATCGCCTCGCCCTCGCGATCAGGGTCGGTTGCCAGAATGAGTTTGTCGGCCGATTTGACGGCGTCCGTGATCTCTTTCAGCACCTTTTGCGACCTCGGGTCGGCCACATCCCAGGCCATCTCGAAGTCTTCTTCCGGCTTCACCGATCCGTCCTTTGACGGCAGGTCGCGGACATGCCCGAACGAGGCGATAACCTTGTATCCGGAGCCGAGGTACTTGTTGATTGTCTTCGCTTTCGCGGCAGATTCGACGATCACGACGTTCATGAGCGACTTTCATTGACGCGGCGGGGCTTCGCGGCCCGCCGCCAAACATTAAATTTCTCTGGGAAGCTACGCGCTGGACCCTCAATCCGACCGCCGCAAGCCGTCCCCGGTAACAACCAATCATGACAGCGAACCGGCTCGGGTCCGGCCGGCGGAAGATGGTGGATCGGTTTGTCGAAGTCAAACTCATCCCGCCACTCGTGTTCTGGATCAAACATTTGATTCCCGGGTGGAGGTCGTCAAATGTTTGTGAATCCAGAACACCATCAAAAGGTTGCCTAGTGTTCCGGCTCCGACACTTGGTTCCCCTTGCAGCACGCTATCGGCCAAGTGTCGGAGCCATAAGGAACACGAGCAACACCATGATTCTAGTGTAGTTTTTTTCCCCAAGCGTTTGGCAACGAGCCAAGCCGCTAGTGTGGCGTCGCGCCTTAATTGACCTGTTGGTGCCGCACAGGAGTTGTCAATTGAGGCGCGCTGAACGCCACACTAAACCATTGTTTTCGCTAGTGGCCTTCATGTCTCGCCGAAATCGTCAGCGGTTGCGGCCAGCA
>JAHJSN010000069.1 GCA_018830445.1 Alphaproteobacteria bacterium
AGTGCTCCGACTCTGACATATGGTTCCCTGCCGGGAACCTGAATGTCAGCCCGGAACACCAGGCAACCTTTTGATTGTGTTCTGGATTCACAAACATTTGACGACCTCCACCCGGGAATCAAATGTTTGATCCAGAACACTAGCTTCGCCAAACGTTGCGGAGGATTGTCATGGCCCGGTTGGCACTGGGCAACCGAAGGGCCAACAAAGAAAGCTATGAAATAGCTTGTAACAAAAATCACGAGACGGTCACAAAGGCGACGTAACGCCGCCAGATTGATGAGTAAACTGTCAATTCTCAGCAGCCGGTTCGGGCTGTCGAAAAGTGCGTCGGTGACTAGCCCCCAATTCCCCTCCGACGCCTCCTGCGTGGTCCGAACCGGTTCAATCTCCTAGACTGTCCCTCCGGTGAGCCCTCCGATTCCGCTTCCCCCCAAGCGAGTCGGGGGGCTCTCCATTTGTGGACCTTCCGATTGGGTTTACGAATGGCGAAACACTTACCTCTCACAACCTGAAAAGCCGGAATCTTTCAACACTGAAATACCCCGTGATCGTCAGATTGCAGACGCGGAGTCGCCAATCCGGCGCCGCAAATCAGGATCAGATTCATCCTCGTTGCCTCTTGGTCCGGTCACGCGGACAAGGCCCCGGATTATAGCCCCCCAGCCCCAACCGGGGCCAATGCTACGGGACCGGACCAACGGTAGCTGCCCGGATTTTTGTATCCCTCTTGTCGTGTTTGCTCCTGCGAAGCAGGCCGGTTCCCCCAACCGGCCTGTTTTGCTTTTTGTCAGCATGCTCGCAGCGGTCGAACGGCCAAACAGCCTTTGAGAATCTGGTCGGCCCCTTCCATGATTGATGATCGACAATATTTTCGATTCAAAGCATCTTCCCGTCTCGATGGCGCGTAACGGTTTTCGACGTCGGCTCCGGCCACAAACCGATCGCCGTCGGAATCTGAGTAGATCCTTGATCCGCACGATAAAACACACGAGATGTCCAGCCTGATGAAAAGAATAAACAAGTCCGTCGGCCCCGCGCCTGCGAAAAAGCCCTCGGCGGCGCACCCCGCTGCGAAGAATCCGGTTCTCACGACCTGGCGCACGCCGTTCGGCTTGCCGCCGTTCGACAGAATCGCAACCCAGGATCTCGACTCTGGACTGAAGCAGGCGCTTAAGGTTCACCGCGCGGCTGTCAAGGAAATTGCAAATGCGGAAACCCGTCCGACATTCGCCAATACGATCGTTGCGATGGAAAAGGCGGGCCTGCCGCTGGAGCGGGTCTGCGCGGCCTTCTTCAATCTCGTCAATACCTGCGCGACACCGCAGCTTCAGGAGATCGAGCGCGACATTGCCCCCAGGCTTGCCGAGCACGACAGCGCGATATTCCTCAATACCAAACTCTACAAGCGTGTCGCATTCCTCTTTGAACGCAGCGCGTCTCTGAAACTGACGCCCGAGCAGTCGCGCCTCCTGGAGCGCTACCACACCTGGTTCGTCCGCGCCGGGGCGGGGTTGAAACCTGCCGACCGCAAGCGCGTTGCCGAAATCAACATGCGCCTCGCCGAATTGTCGACAGCCTTCAATCAGAACGTACTTGCCGATGAAAACAGCTGGCACATGGTCTTGAGCGGCGAAGCCGATCTGGCCGGCCTGCCCGATGGGTTCCGCGCCGGTGCCCGCCGCGCCGCCCGCGATCTCGGCATCAAGGGCGAGGCCGCCCATGCCATCACGCTGGCCCGTTCGAGCGTCGAAGGGTTCCTGACGTTCTCGGCCCGCCGCGACCTTCGGGAAAAAGCCTGGGCGGCCTGGATCAATCGCGGCGCCAATGGCGGCAAGACCGACAACCGCACGAACCTCGCCGAGATCGCCGGGCTGCGTGCCGAGCTGGCGAAACTTCTCGGTTTCGATACGTACGCCGACTTCGTCCTCGAAGACACCATGGCCAAGACCCCTGCCGCCGTCGGCGACCTCCTGCAGCGCGTCTGGAAGCCGGCCGTCGCGCGTGCCGCCGAGGAACGCGACGCTCTCGTAGCCCGCGCCCGCGAGGAAGGCAGCAACGCTCCCCTGCAAGCCTGGGACTGGCGCTACTACGCGGAGAAGGAGCGCAAGGCGCGCTACGACATGGACGCGGGGCAACTGCGCCAGTACCTGCAACTCGAAAACGTCATCGCCGCCGCCTTCGACTGCGCCGGCAAACTGTTCGGCGTGATGTTCAAAGAGTTGGAGGACCCCCCTCGCTACCACCCCGACGTGCGCGTTTGGGAAGTCACCGACTCCAGGAACAACCACGTCGCGGTCTTTGTCGGCGATTATTTCGCGCGCACCGGCAAGCGTTCGGGAGCCTGGATGTCGAGCTTCCGTTCATCCCACGCGATGGACACCAAGCCGGTCCGCCCGATCATCGTCAACGTCACGAATTTCGCCCGCGGTGCCGATGGCGAACCCTCCCTCATATCCTGGGACGATGCCCGCACGCTGTTCCACGAATTCGGCCACGGCCTGCACGGCATGCTCTCGCAGACCGTTTACCCATCTCTTTCCGGCACGTCGGTCTCGCGCGACTTCGTCGAGCTGCCCTCCCAGCTCTATGAGCATTGGTTCGCGGAACCGGAGGTCCTCGAGCGTTTTGCGCTCCACTACAAGTCCGGCAAGCCGATGCCGAAGACGCTGATCAACAAGCTGAAGAAGGCCGAAACCTTCAACCAGGGTTTCGCCACCGTGGAGTTCTTGTCGTGCGCGCTGCTCGACATGGAACTGCACGCAAAATCCGAGCTGGAAACCGGCAAGCTCGATATCGCGAAATTCGAATCCGCCGAACTTGAACGGATCGGGATGCCGCGCGAGATCGTCATGCGCCACCGCCTTCCGCACTTCATGCACATCTCCGGTGGCTATGCGGCGGGCTACTACAGCTATATGTGGTCGGAAGTAATGGATTCGGACGCATTCGAAGCCTTCAAGGAAACCGGCGATATCTTCGACAAAAAGACCGCTCACCGCCTGAAGCAGTACATCTACTCAGCGGGCAATACGCGCGATCCTGAGCAACTGTGGTCGAAGTTCCGCGGCCGCCCGCCGGCAGTCGAAGGGCTTTTGAAGAAGCGCGGCCTGGTCTAGTGTGGCGTCGCGCCTTAATTGACCTGTTGGTGCCGCACAGGAGTTGTCAATTGAGGCGCGCTGAACGCCACACTAAACCATTGTTTTCGCTAGTGGCCTTCATGTCTCGCCGAAATCGTCAGCGGTTGCGGCCAGCA